>DATBGJ010000438.1:0-12202 GCA_036558045.1 Thermoanaerobaculia bacterium | reverse complement strand
TTCATGGACGGCTCCGCGGCCAGGAGGTTCACCAATGAGCTCGCTGGGCCTGCAGACGCCCCAGGAAGCCGAGCGCCAGGCCGCCCGGCGGAGCGCTCTCGACCAGCGGGAATTCGAGCGGCAGCAGGTCGCCGCGCACTATCAGGAGAGCCCGGAGGTCTTCTCTCTCGTCCTCGACAGCGCCCTGACCTACTCCACCGGAATCTACCTTCGCCCCGACGAGGACCTGGAGACCGCGCAGCGGCGAAAGTTCGAGCATGTCGCGAGCCTCCTGGCGATTCGCCCCGGAGACCGCGTCCTCGACGTCGGCTGCGGCTGGGGGAGCAACCTGCTCTATCTCGCGGTCCACACCGAGGGGCGGTTCCACGGCATCACGCTGTCTGCGCAGCAGGCGGAGGAGCTGCTCCGGCGGGCGCGGGCGAGCGGCCTGGAGGACCGCGTGCGCGTTGACGTGTGCCACGTCGAGGATCTTGATCTCGCGGCCGAGTCCTTCGACGCCGTGCTCTTCTCCGGCAGCATCGTCCACATGCGCAACCGGGCGGAGATCCACCAGACCGTCGCGCGCCTGCTGCGGCCGGGCGGACGCCTGCTGATCTCCGACTGCTATTTCCCGGGCGAGCTGCGCGGCGACCGCTCGAGCCAGGCGACCGAGTACATCTTCTACACGACGCTCGGGTATTGCCTGCTGCTCAATCTGCACCAGGAGCTCGGCTTGATCGAGCAGGCCGGCCTCGACATCTTCTACGTGCGCGACCTGACGCGCTCGTACGTCCACACGCTCGGGGCCTGGATCGACAACATCCGGCGCCACCGCGACGACGTCGAACGCCTGGCACCCGGCTTCGCCGCCGTGCTGCAAGGCTACATGACGGTGGCGAAGCTCTCCTTCCAGCGCCGCACCGCGCTCGAATACCTGATCCTCGCGGTGAAGGGCGAGCCGCGCGGCGGCTTCGGCGCCGGACCGGAGACGGCATGAGAGCGCACACCATGGCGCAACTGCTGCGCGAGCGCGCCGACGCGCGCCCCGACGAAGTCGCCGTGCGCCTGCGGGAAGGCGGCGGTTGGACGGAGTGGAGCTGGTCTCAATACTGGCAGGCGGCCGCGGCGGCTGCGGCTGTCCTCCGCGCATCGGGGGTTGCGCCGGGAGACCGCGTGCTCGTGCTCGTGCCCGAGATCCGCCAGGCCGTGACCTGTCTTTTCGGGATCTGGGCCGCCGGCGCCGTGCCCGTTCACCTCGGCGCGCCGCCGGCGCAAGACCGCGCGGCCTTTCTCGCCGGGCTGATCGAGACCGCGAGGCTGCTCGACGCCCGGGCCGCGATCCTCCCGGCGGGCCTCGCCGCGGCGGCTCCCCCGGGTCCCCTGCGGTGGCTCGACGCCGATGCGGTGGCGCGCGGCGAGCCCGCCGCGCCGCTGGAGGAGCCCGCGGCTTCCTGGGGGACCGCGTTCATCCAGCTCACCAGCGGCACCACCGCCCGGCCGCGCGGCGTCGTGGTGACGCACGAGCGCCTGATGCTGCACATGGCGGCGATGAGCAGCCGGCTGCCGAGCCATGCCGCATCGGTGGCGGTCTCCTGGCTGCCCCTGTATCACGACATGGGGCTCGTCGGCGGCCTGCTCTTCCCGTTCTACAACGGCTTCCCCGGCCACATGATCGCGACCGGAGATTTTCAGCGCCAGCCGGCGGTCTGGCTGGACGCGATGTCGCGTTTCCGGGGGACCATCACCGCCGCGCCCCCTTCCGCCTACGCGGTATGCACCCAGTTGGCGCCGCGGCTCGCGGCCGGCGGGCTCGACCTCTCCGCGTGGGAGTGCGCGATGGTAGGGGCGGAGCCGATCTCCGCGCAGGTGCTCCGCCGCTTCGCCGCCGCCTTCGCGCCGGCGGGATTCCGTGCCGAAGCGTTCTTTCCGGTCTACGGGCTCGCGGAGGCGACCGTCGCCGTGACCTTCCCCGACCTCCTCGCGCCGGCCCGCATCGACCGCATCGATCGCCGCGCGCTCGAACGCGACGGGCGGGCCGTGCCGGCCGCCGACGAGGACGGTGCCATCGAGCTCGTCGCCGTCGGGCGCGCCATCCCGCGGACGGAGATCCGCATCGTCCGCGAGGACGGTGAGATCGCCGCCGCGAGGACCGTCGGGGAGATCCAGGTGCGCTCCGACACGCTGATGGCAGGCTACTACGGCGATCCGGGAGCCACCGCCGATGCGGTGTCCGGCGGTTGGCTGCGCACCGGCGACCTCGGGTACGAGGCCGCGGGCCTGCTCTTCGTCACCGGACGCCAGAAGGAGATCATCATCCGCGGCGGACAGAACCTGGTCCCTGCCGTCCTCGAAGAGATCGCGTCGTCCGTGGAGGGAGTGCGGCCGGGAGGGGTCGCCGCTGTCGGCGTGCGCTCGGAGTCGCGGCAGAGCGAGCTGGTCTGCGTCGTCGCGGAAACCAAGCTGGAGGAGCCCCGGCACCGGGAAATCGCGGCGCAGATCCGCTCGGCCCTGCGGGCGCGGGGCGTATCCCCCGATCGCGTCGTGCTGGTGCCGCCGCGCTCGCTGCCGCGGACGACGAGCGGCAAGATCCGGCGGCTCGAGCTGGCGCGCCGGCTCGCCGCCGAGGCGACCCCTCCGTGAACGGCGAAGCGGTCCTGGATCTCATCTACTTCGACGCCGGCAGCGGCCACCGCACCGCGGCGGAAGCCCTGCGCGACGTCATCGCCCAGGAGCGGCGTCCCTGGACCGTGCGCCTGGTCAACCTGCAGGAGGTGCTCGACTCGATCGACGTCTTCGCGCGCATCACCGGGATGCGCCTGCAGGACATCTACAACCTGCTGCTGCGCCGCGGCTGGACGTTGGGGTCGCCTTATATGCTGCGCGCGTTGCAGGCGGTCGTGCGCGCCTATCACGCGCCGGCCGTGCGCCTGCTGCGGGAGTTCTGGCGCCGCCGCGAGCCCGCGCCGGACGCCGTGGTCTCCCTGATCCCGAACTTCAACCGCGCCTTGAAGGAGAGCCTCGGCGCGGTGCCGTTCGTGACCATCCTGACCGACCTCGCCGACTGCCCGCCCCATTTCTGGATCGAGCGGCAGGAGCAGTATCTGGTCTGCGGCTCGCCCAGGGCCTGCGAGCAGGCGCGCGCGATGGGGCATCCGCCCGGCCGCATCTTTCCCGTCTCCGGCATGCTCGTGCGGCCGGAGTTCTATGCCGCGGGCGGCGCGGACCGCGGCGCCGAGCGCGCGCGGCTCGGCCTCGATCCTTTCACCACCACGGCGCTCGTGCTCTTCGGCGGTTGCGGCTCGCGGGACATCGAGGAGATCGCCGAGCGGCTGGAGGAGGTCACGGTGCCGCTGCAGCTCGTCCTCCTCTGCGGCCAGGACGCAAGGCTGGCGGCGCGCCTCGCCGGCAGAGCCAGCCGCCTGCGCCGCCACGTCGCCGGCTTCACGCGCGATGTGCCGCGCTACATGCGCGCGGCGGACTTCGTGATCGGCAAACCCGGTCCGGGGCTGATCAGCGAGGCGCTGGTGATGGGTCTGCCCCTGATCGTCGAGCGCAACGCGCGCACGCTGCCGCAGGAACGCTACAACGCCGACTGGATCGCGGCGAACGGCCTGGGATTGGTGCTGCGCCGCCTGCGCGACGTCGCCGATGCCGTGGCGGAGCTGACCGCGGCGGACCATCTCGCCCGCTTCCGGGCGCGGGCCGCGCAACACCGGCCGCGCGCCATCGCGGAGGTGCCGGACGTGCTGGCCACGATCCTCGCGCGTTCGTGCGCGCGGCCGGCCGCGTGCGAGGGGGCCCTGTAGAGATGGCCATGCCGCAGGACGACTCGCCCGCGCACCGCCTGCTGCGGATCATCGAGAGCCGCACGACCTACATCGCGGTGCGGGCGCGGGTGGCGGTGGCCGCGCTGACGCGCGCCGGCGGCGACGGAGCGCAGCCGCTGCACGTCGGCGACCTGCCGGGAATCGGCCACCTGGACCGCTACGCCGATCAATGGATCTCCCTGCTCCCTCCCGATCCGGCGCTGCGCGCGCAGGTGGCCTCTCTCATCGAGGAGAAGTACGGCGTCGCCTGCGGCTCCCTGCCGCGCCTCGGCCCGGCGCTCGGAGTATCGGCTTCGGCGGCCGGAGATCCCGCACCCGAACGGCCCGGCGCCGCGCTCGAGGACGGCGTCGAAGCCGAGCTCGAATGGACCGTCCTGCCGAGCGGCGAGACCCTGTTTCCCGCCGGAGGTGCCGCGGACTCCCTGTACATCGTGGTCACCGGCCGGCTCGCGGTCCTCGACGTCCACGGCGCCTTGGTCGCCGAAATCGGGCCTGGTGAAACGGTGGGGGAAATGGCCTTGCTGACCGGCGCGCCGCGCTCGGCGACGGTGCGGGCGATCCGGGATTCCGAGCTGGTGCGGCTGTCGCGGACCGGCTTCGAGCGGCTGGTGGAGAGACAACCGCGGGCGGCGCTCGCCATCGCGCAGATGGTCGGCGAACGGCTGAAGAAAACGACGGAACGATCCCGGGCCGCTCCGCCGAGCGCCACGCTGTGCCTGGTGCCGTGCGGACGCGGCTCTCTCGGGGCGGATTTCGGAAGCCGGCTCGCGGGCGCGCTGGCGCGCCACGGCTCGGTCCTCCACCTCACCGGCGCGGCGGTGGATCGGGAGCTCGAGCCGGGCGCCGCCCAGACGGCGCCCGACGATCCGGAGAACGGCCTGATCGCCGCCTGGCTCTGCGAGATGGAGGCGCGCCACGCCATCGTCCTCTACGAGACCGATCCGGACGTCACGCCGTGGACGCGGCGCTGCCTCCGGCAGGCCGACCGCGTCCTGCTGGTGGCGCCGGCGGACGGGGACCCCGCCGTGAATCCGCTCGAGGAGCGCCTGCTCGGCGAGCCCGGCGGACGCCGCGACCTGGTCCTGCTGCGGGCGTCGGAGCATCCCGCCCCCGGCCGCGCGGCGCGCTGGCTCGCGCCGCGGCGCGTGGCGGCCCACCATCACGTCGGCGAGCGCGACGAGGAGGACCTCGCGCGCCTCGCGCGCTTCCTCACCGGCCGCGCCGTCGGCCTGGCGCTCAGCGGCGGCGGCGCCCGCGGCTACGTCCACATCGGCGCCATCCGCGCCATGCGCGAGGCCGGGATCCCCATCGACGCCATCGCCGGCACCAGCATGGGTGCGTGCGTCGGCGCCATGTGCGCCTTGCGCTGGCCGGTCGAAGCCATGATCCGCGCCGGCCGCAAAGGCTTCGTGCGCGCGCGGCCGCTCGTCGATTACACCGTGCCGCTCGTCTCCCTGCTCTCCGGCCGGCGTCTCGTCCGCATTCTGCGCGACATGTTCGGCGAGATCTGCATCGAAGACCTGCCGCTGAAGTACTTCTGCGTCTCGGCCGACCTGACCACCGGCGCGGCGATGGCCCATGAGCAGGGTCTGCTGCGGAAGTACCTGCGGGCCAGCATGGGGGCGCCGGGGCTGTTCCCGCCCGTCGCCGACAACGGCTCGCTCCTCGTCGACGGCGGGCTCCTCAACAATCTGCCCGCGGACCTCCTGGAGCGCTTCTGCGACCGTAGCCGCATCGTCGCCGTCAATTGCAATCCACGCTTCGACCTGCAGACGAACACTCCCTACGGCGACAGCCTCTCGGCCGGCAGGCTGCTGTGGAGCTGGGTCCATCCCTTCGGCGGACGGATGCGCGTCCCGAACATCCATCAGATCCTGGAGCGCACGACGATGCTCGGCAGCATCGAGGCCGCGGAGCGCTACGAGAACGGCGGCGCGGGCCTGTACCTGCATCCGCCGACGGATACGTGGGGCCTCTTCGACTTCGACCACATCGAGACCATCTCCGAGCATGGTTACCGGCTGGCGGTGGACCGCATCCGCGCCTGGAAGGAGACGCTCGACCTTTGAACGGCTCGAGCCGCGCGGTCTACGAGCTGACGCGCCTGTTCTTCCGCCTCGTCTTTCGCTGCGTCCTCGACTTTCGTGTCAGCGGGACCGAGCACGTGCCGGCGCGCGGTCCGGCGATCCTCGTCGCCAATCACCCCTGCGCCATCGACGGCTTTCTGGTGATCGCGGCGGTCCGGCGCAGGGTTTACGGCTGGATGCGGGCGCCGAACTTCGCTCCCGCCTGGCGCGCCTGGTACCTGCGCGCCCTGGGCAATCGTCCGGTCGGCGCGGGCGAGGACAACCGCGACACGATGGCGTGGAGCGAGGATCTCCTGCGGCGCGGCGGCGTGCTGCTGCTCGGGCCCGAGGGGGACGTGACCATTCCACCTCCGGTCGGTCCTTTCAAGGGGGGCTTCCTGAAGATCGCCTTGAAGCTCGGAGCTCCCGTCGTGCCGGTCGCCATCGTCGGCTCGGAGAAGATCCTCTCCGAGCCCCGCCGCCCGACCCTCCTGCGCCACCACATCCCGCATCGCGCGCGGGTCGACTTGAAGGTCCTGCCACCGATGTGGTTCGAGAACCCCGGGTTGGACAGGACCCTCTTCGAGGCGCAGCTCGGCGAGGTCCGGCGGGGCATCGGCGCCGCGGTCGACGACTTGCTCCGCGCCAGAGCCGCAGAAAAGGTCTCACTCTAAGAAAGTCCGACGCTTCGGCAATGAACAGCGACGACTGAATCACCACCACAGGTCGTTGTTTGCCGAACGTAAATAGATCTCGCCACGTTTCACCGGGTACTTCCAGGAGACGTAGTCCGCCCGATCATCCTTTTTGTCCGCTTCGGCGATCTCGCGCAGGATCCGCGCTGCGATGTTTTTGTCTCAGGGTGAGCTACTCGGGCCTCGGGCCGCGAACCAAGGTGCACGGGCCATGCACCATGGTCGACGTGGCATCTACCTGAGTGCACGCCTCATGCACCCTGGTACACGGGCCGTGCACCCTGGTCGATGCAGCACGGACTCAAGTACATGGGCTATGTACCACGGTGCATGGGCTATGTACCACGGCTCATATAGCATCGACTCGAGTACGTGCCTCATGCATCAAAGGTACATGGGCCGTGTACCCCGGTCGATGCAGCGCGCACTCAAGTACATGAGCCATGTACCAAGGTGCATGCGCCATGTACCATGGTTCATGCAGCATCGACTCAAGCACACGCCTCATGCACTCCAGAATGCCGCCATATTCCGGCCGCCTTACTTCCTTGACGCGGGCGGATCGGCGCTCTACCATGATTCAAGTGTTTGTAGGAGGAACGAATGCGATTCCTCAAGGGACTGGCGGAGGGAGCTCTTCTGGCGGCTGCGAAGTCTTCGACTGATCGTGCCGAAAGAGGCATTCAGCTCAATGAACGCGAATACCACCGGTGGCAGGGCGATGCGCGTCGCAAGCGCGGGTCATGCGGCCTTTGCGGCGATCATGATCGCCCTCGGAATCCAGGGCCTGATCAAAGGCGATTTCACCGCGGTCTGGCAGCCGGTACCCCAGGGGGTGCCGGCACGCGAGGTGCTGGTCTATCTCTGCGCTTCGATCTCTCTCGCATCTGGCATCGGCCTGCTCTGGCGGCGCACGGCCGCCCTCGCCGCCCGCGTGCTGCTCGCCTCGCTCGTCCTTTGGCTCCTGCTGTGGAGAGTGCGCGCCCTCTTCCTCGCGTCCCTCATTGAGGGGACCTGGAGCTTTGGTGAGACCCTGGTGATGGCGGCGGGTGCCTGGGTTCTGTTCGCGGCGTTCGCCACCGACTGGGACCGGCAACGCCTCGGTTTCGCCACCGGCGACAAAGGAGTGCGCATCGCGAGGGCGCTCTACGGCCTGGGCCTGATTCCCTTCGGCTATGCCCATTTCGCGAATGTCAAAGGGACAGCCGCGCTGGTGCCTGGCTGGCTGCCATGGCACGTGGGCTGGGCGTATTTCACCGGCGCCACCTTCATCGCGGCGGGCGTGGCGATTCTCTTCGGTGTCTACGCGCGGCTGGCAGCAGCGCTCTCGGCGTTGCAGATGGGCTTGTTCGCGCTGCTGGTCTGGATACCCATCCTGGCGGCAGGCAATGTAAGCGCCTTCCAGTGGGGCGAGTTCGCGACCACTCTGGCGTTGACGGCCAGCGGCTGGGTGGTGGCGGATTCCTACCGCGGCCTTACCGAGCTCGCCATGGGGAAGCAGCAGGGTTGAGCGGCCTTGGCGCCGCCGGCGAGACGGTAGCGGCCTGAGTGCTTGTCTTTCCTCGGCGTCATGGCGGCTGCTCCCACGGCAAGCGCTCTATGCTGGCTTAGACACCGCTCGCCGGCGTTTTCGTTCCCGCCGTCCTCGCCTCGCGCTACACTCCCCGGCCAACCATAGAGGAGGAGCCCATGGATCTCCGCCGCCTCGTCTCGTGCCTCGCCCCGACCCTGCTCCTGACCTCGGCCGCCGTCTCGACCGCCGCCGTGCCGCCGGAGTCGTTCTCGGCTCTGCGCTGGCGCCTCGTCGGTCCGCTCCGCGCGGGGTGGGGCACCTGCGCCGCCGGGGTCCCGGGCCAGCCGGAGACGTTCTACTTCGGCGCGGCCGACGGCGGCGCGTGGAAGACCACGGACGCGGGACGCACCTGGAACCCTCTCTTCCAGCACGAGACGACGGGCGCCATCGGCGCTCTGGCTATCGCGCCCAGCGATCCGGCGGTGCTCTATGTGGGCACCGGCCAGGTGACCACCCGCTGGGACATCACCGCCGGTAACGGCGTCTACCGCTCCGGCGACGGCGGCAAGACATGGGAGCACCGCGGCCTCGCCGCCAGCCGCCACATCGGCCGGCTGTGGATCGATCCCCGGAACGCCGACGTGGTGCTCGCCGCCGCCCAGGGGCACTTCTTCGGTCCCAACGCCGAGCGCGGCGTCTTCCGCACCACGGACGGCGGCAAGACCTGGGACAGGGTCCTCTTCGTGGACGACAAGACCGGCGCCGTGGACCTCGCCGCGGATCCGACGGCGCCGGACACTGTCTTCGCCGCCACCTGGCAGGTGCGCCACTATCCCTGGCAGGCTTACTACATGCCGGGCGTCGGGCCGGGGAGCGGCATCCATAAATCGACCGACGGCGGCAAGACCTGGACGCGGCTCTCCGGTCACGGCCTGCCCGCCGGACCCCTGGGACGCATCGGCCTCGCCGTGGCGCGCGACAGCCGCGGCGCGCGCGTCTATGCCACCATCGACGCCGGCGCCGATTCCGGGCTCTATCGTTCCGACGACGGCGGCGCGTCCTGGCAGCGCGTCAATCCCACGGCGAGCCTCGCCGGCGCGTACTTTGCTATGGTGGAAGTGGACCCCAAGAATCCCGACGTCGTCTACGTGACGGGCCAGTCGCTGCGGCGCTCGACGGACGGCGGCAAGACCTTCTCCTTCTTCCGCGGCGCGCCGGGCGGCGACGACTATCACTACCTGTGGATCGATCCGGACCACCCGGAGAGGATGATCACCGGCGCCGACCAAGGCACCGTCGTCACCGTCAACGGCGGCGAGACCTGGAGCTCCTGGTACAACCAGCCGACCGGGCAGTTCTACCACGTGGCCACCGACGACCGCTTCCCCTACTGGATCTACAGCGGCCAGCAGGACAGCGGCACGGTGGCGGTGGCGAGCCGCAGCGACTACGGCCAGCTCACCTTCCGCGACTGGTATCCGGTGGGCGGCGACGAGCGCGACTACGACATTCCCTTTCCCGGCAATCCCGACGTCGTCTACGGCAGCGGCCTCGGCGGCCGCCTCTCGCGCTGGGACGCCAAGACCGGACAGGTGCAGAACGTCGCGCCCTGGCCGGTTTCGAGCTACGGCCAGCGGCCGTCGGCGGTGCGCTATCGCACGACCTGGATCACGGCGCTCGCCATCTCGGCCGTGCCGCCGCACGCCATCTATCTCGGCACCCAGGTGCTCTTCCGCTCGACCGACGGCGGGCAGACTTGGGAGACCGTGAGCCCGGACCTGACGGGAGCCGTGGCGGACGCGCCGAGCTGCACCGGGGACGTGCCCGTCGAGCGCGCGCGGGCCTGCGGCTACGGTGTCATCTCGACCATCGCGCCCTCGCCGCTGGAGAAGGACACCGTGTGGGTAGGCGCCGACGACGGTCTCATCCATCTGACCCGCGACGGCGGCAAGACCTGGCAGGACGTGACGCCGCGGGGGCTTCCGGACTGGAGCCGCGTCGCGCAGCTCGACGCCTCGCCCACCGCCGCCGGCACCGCCTTCGCCGCCGTGGACCGCCACCGCACGGACGACTTCCGGCCGTACGTCTACGTCACCCATGACTTCGGCAAGACCTGGCGCGAAGCGAGCGCCGGCCTGCCGGAGGACGGCTGGGTCGGCGTCGTGCGCCAGGATCCGGTGAAAGCGGAGCTGCTGTTTGCCGGCACCAGCCGCGGCGTCTACGTCTCCTTCGACGACGGCGGAAGCTGGCAGCCGCTGCAGCTCAACCTGCCGACCTCCGGCGTCAACGACCTCACGATCCACGGCAGCGACCTCATCGCCGCCACCGAGGGGAGGGCGATCTGGGTGCTCGACGATTACACGCCGCTGCGCCACGTCGGCCGCGAGACCCTCGCCGCGGAAGCTCAGCTCATCCCGCCCGCGACGGCCTGGCGCGTCAACGCCAACCAGAACCGCGACACGCCGCTGCCGCTCGACGAGCCGCGGACTCCGAATCCGCCGGCCGGCGCGGTGATCGATTACATCCTGCCCTCCGGGCCCGGCGATCCCATCATGATCGAGATCTTCGACAGCGCGGGGAAGATCGTCCGCCGCTTCGGCAGCGACGAGAATCCCCGCCGGCCCGAGGCGCGCCAGTATTTCGCCGACGACTGGCTGCAGCCGCCGGCGCCGCTGCCCGCGCGCGCCGGCCACAACCGCTTCGTCTGGAACCTGCGCACGATGAGGCCGACGGTGCCGGACTACGACTTCTCCATCGCCGCCGTTCCCGGAGTGGATACGCCCGTCCTGCCCCAGGGCATTTTCGTGCCGCCGGGGAAGTACGAGGTCCGCCTCACCGTGGGCGGCCGCGTCTCGCGCCAGACCCTGACCGTGGAAATGGACCCGCGGGTCAACGTGGCGCCCGCCGACCTCGCGGCGCAGCGCGCTTTCTACGACGAGCTCGCGCAGGCCCTGGAACCGGCGACGTGGATGCTGAAGAAGGTCCAGACGATCGCCGATCGCCTGAAGACCCTCGATACGGAGCTCGCCGGCAATGCCGCCCTGCGGGAGACCGCCAAGCGGCTCGCCTCCGACGTCGATCGCTTCCACGCCGGCACCGCGGAGGAAAACCTCGACGCCATCACCGGCGTCCTCACCGCGCAGATCACGGACGTCGAAGGCTGCGACTGCGCGCCGACCGGACCGCAGCGCGAGGTCTTCGCGACGTACAAGAAGCGGCTCGACGCGGCGCTCGCGAAGTGGCAAGCCCTGGCGGACGGTCCGCTGGCCGATCTCGACCGTCAGGTGCGCGCGGCGGGTCTGGCCCCGGTGGTGCCGTGATTGACGATCTATCGAGCGCCGCCTAGACTAGGCTCAAGCCATGGCATAACAAGGGACCAGTGACTGACTCCCCATGGCCTACGGAATACGCTTCGCCGAATCCGTGAAGGGTCAGATCCGACAACTCAGCGCTCGGCAACGGGTGCAGCTCATGGATGCGATCGAGCAACAGTTGCCCTACGAGCCAACGGTAGAGACGAAAAACCGGAAACCGTTACGACCAAATCCACTCGCCCCATGGGAATTGCGCGTCGGTGATCTGAGAGTATTCTACGAAGTGGCGACGCAGGAGAACGAAGTTCACGTCTTGGCTGTCGGGCAGAAGAGAGGCAACACTGTCTGGGTTGGTGGTAAGGAGGTACGGCTATGAAAAAGATCGAGATCTCGCTGGCGTCTGAGCCTCTTTCAGAGTACGCCAAGGACCTTGAAGAGGGAATAGTGATTCTCACCTCGAACGACAAGCCCGTAGCCGCCATCGTCTCGCTCAAGGATGTCGACCGTGAATCCTGGGCCCTCAGTACCAGCGACGTATTCCTCGAGCTCATAGAGAAAGCGCGGGCTGAGATCGCGACAGGGAAGAGCTTGTCGCTTGCGGAAATGAAGAAGGCAGTCCTCCAATGAAAGCTGTCTGCATCCTGACCGCCGCCTGCCTGCTCGCCGCTCCGGCCCTCGCCAAGCCGAACATCGCGAAGGAAAAGCTGGACTTCGCGGGCGCGTCGCGAACGTACTATCTCTATGTTCCGGAAGGTCTGCCGGAGAAGCAGCCGGTGCCGCTCCTGCTGACCTTCCATGGCTCGGGCCG
>DATBGJ010000437.1:0-3747 GCA_036558045.1 Thermoanaerobaculia bacterium | reverse complement strand
GCGCGAGAAGGAAGAGGAGCTGATCTTCCGCGGCTTCCAGTACGCGGAGGCCATCCGCCTCTACCACAACCAGTTCCAGCAGTATCCCACCAAGCTCGAAGACCTCCTCAACGCCAAGCCGCGGCGCTGCATCCGCCAGCTCTGGAAAGACCCGATGGCGGAGGATGGCAAGTGGGCATTGATCTTCCAAAACGGCCCGCAAGGTCCACTCCAGCCGCAACCGGATGGAACGCAGGGACCGCAGGCACAACAGGGACAGATCTCCCCGTCCGATCAGAAAGGCGAGCAGTCCACCGAAGAGGACGAGAATGGCAGGGGGGAGCCGCAATTCGGCCCCAAGAAGGGCGAAATCGTCGCGGTCGGACCGATCGTCGGCGTCCGCAGCAAGAGCCACGAGAAGTCCTTCATCGTCCTCTTCGGCCGCGAGCGCTACGACGAGTGGACGTTCACCGAGAGCGTCCTGCTCGGCGGCCAGGCCGGTCCCGGCCAGACGCCGAGCAACCTCCAGCTCTCCTACCGCTGGCTGGGCCGGCCGCTGCGCTTCCTCAATCAGCCTCCGGACGCCACGCTGCCGAATGCCAATCCGACGGGGCAGAAGAATCCGACCGGCCGTCCCCGCCCCTCCAGGCCCTGACGCGCGCATGAGGGTCCGGATCCAGCGGCTGCCCGCCGCCCGCGACCTGCCCCTGCCGTCCCCCGGCTCGCCCGGCAGCTCCGGCTTCGACCTCCGCGCCGCCATTCAGGACGAGATCGTTCTCCGCCCGGGAGAGCGGCTGCTGGTGCCCACCGGCCTGGTGCTGGAAATCCCCGCCGGTTGGGAGGGCCAGGTCCGCCCCCGCAGCGGCCTCGCCCTGCGCCACGGCATCGGCGTCGTCAACGCTCCCGGCACCATCGACAGCGACTATCGCGGCGAGGTGGCCGTGATCCTCATCAACCTCGGCGAGGCTCCGTTCACCCTGCGGCGCGGCGACCGCATCGCGCAGCTCGTCATCGCCCGCGTGGAGAGCGTGGAATGGGAAGAGGCCGAGTCGCTCGAAGAGAGCCGCCGGGGCGGCGGAGGGTTCGGGTCCACGGGGGTGGAGTAGCGGGTTCAGGATCCCACCATGAGGTTTCTCCGCCGTCCGGTCCTCGCCGTCCTCGTCGTCCCTGCTGTCCTTTTCCTCTTCCTCTCCGCATCGCATCCCGCACCCCGCCGCGTCCTCCTGCTGAGCCTCGACGGCGCGAGCGCCCACGAGCTCCACCGCCTCCAGAACGAAGGGGCGTTCGCCGCCGGCGGTTTGGCGCGCTTCTTCGCGGAGGGCGAGGTCGCCGAGCGGCTGATTCCGGTGAATCCCGCCCTCACGGCGCCGAACCACATCAGCCTCGCGGCCGGCTACCCCGCCAGCCGGACGGGGATCGTCGCCAACGTGTTCCACCGGCCGGGCACGCCTTTCCTGGAGACGGTGAGCGGCTTCGCGGCGCCCATCGAGACCGAGACGCTGTGGGAGGCGGCGCGGCGGCAGGGCAAACGGGCGGGAGTCATGACCTGGCCGGGAGCCGACGACATCGCGCCGCGCCGCCGCGGCGACTGGGGCATGGTCTACGTCAACGATCCGGACCGCGAGGCGGAACTGGTGGCGCTGAAGAAGGAAGACTGGAAACCGGTGTCGGCGCCGGACGTCGACAGCCGGTCACCTGTCCGCTCGGCCCGGATCACCATCGGCACGCAGACGTTCGATCTGTTCGCCGTGGACCGCTCGGACGACGGTACTGTGAACTATGACGGCGTCGTGATCGCCCAAGACCGCACTCCCGTATCCACCGGCGCCTGGCGGGACGTCCCCTGCCGGCCCGCCACCGGCTGCGCGGTGAAGCTCCTGCAACTCGCTCCCGACCTTGCCACGGCCCGCCTCTACTTCGGCGGCCTCTACACGTTCAAGGCGTACCCCCAGAGCTTCGCCGCAGCCCTCGGCGCGCACGGTCTCACCTGGCCCGGGCCGCCGGACGATCAACGCCTGAACGACTCCTGGGCCGGCCGGCCCGGCATCGATCTCGAGACCTGGGTCCAGCAGGAGGAGCGCTTCGCCCATTTCTTCGGCGACAGCCTGCTCGCCGCCGCGCAACGCCCGGACTGGGACCTGCTGATGGGCTACATGCCGGTGATCGACGAGGCGGGCCACCAGCTCACGCTGACCGATCCACACCAGCCCGGCTTCTCCGCCGCGCGACGCGACGAGCTCGCAGCGGCGCGGCGGCGGGTCTGGCAGGCGGTGGACCGCGAGCTGGCCCGCCTGCTCGCGGCGCTCGACCTGCGGACGACCGTCGCCGCCGTGGTGAGCGATCACGGCATGGCGCCGGTCCATACCCTGCTCGATCCCAACGTCCTGCTGCGGGAACAGGGACTCCTCGCCGCGGATGCCGCAGGAGAGGTCCTGGAGGCCGGCACCTCCGCCTACGCCGTCGGCTCCGGCGGCGTGAGCCACGTCTACATCGCTCCCGGCAAGGGCGATCTCCTGGCCAGGCTGCGCCGTCTCTTCGCCGATTGGAAAGTCGATGGCGCGCGCCCGGTCGAGCGTATCTTCGACCGCTCCGACGCGAAGGACGCGGGCCTCGACCATGCCAACAGCGGCGATCTGATCCTCTTCTTTCGGGAGGGCTACAGCGCGCGAGGCGGCTTGTTGAAGGAAGGCCGCGCCTCGGCGCCCGCCGACGTCCTGGGCATGCACGGCTACTTCAATGCCCACCCCTCGGTGCACGGCATCTACATGGCCCTCGGCGCGGGGATCGCCCGCGGCAACGCCGGCACGGTGAGGAATCCCGAGGTGGCCGGCCGGGTCGCGGGCTGGCTGGGCATCGAGAAGCCGCGGCCGGCACCGTAGCGCTGCCGATCACGGCTCATTGCTCTCATCCACGGACGGAGCGAAGCCCCAACGCTCGCGCATGCGTTGGCGGAACCGCTCGCGCTCCTCGGGAGTCATGGTCGCGCAGCGATCTTCCATGTGGCGGCGCATGTGGGAGCGCATGGAACCGCGCATGGAGCCGCGCCAGCCGGAGCCGCCGAAGAGGATGCGGCACAGCGCCAGCAGCCCGAGCGCCTGCCAGAAGCCGACCTCGCGCCAGCCGAAGAGCGGCGGCAGCAGCCAATTCCACAACAGCCGTACGATCTGGCCGCCGATGGCCATGAAGAGCAGCATCCCCAGGATCGCCAGCGGAGCTATCCAGAGCAGTCGCTTCTTTCTCGGATTCATGTCGTTCCTCATGCTTTCGTCAATAGGTCGTAGGCCCCGCGCAGCCGCGCGCGCAGATGCAGCACCGCATAGCGCTTGCGGGAGAGCAGCGTGTTCACGCTCACGCCGGTCGCGGCGGCGATCTCCTTGAAGCTGCGCCCCTCGAGCTCGTGCGCCACGAACACCTCGCGCTGCTCCCGCGGCAGCTCTTCGACCGCCAGCTCCAGCGCGTCGAGAAGCGCGTGGCGGGCGTAGAGCGCCTCCGGTCCGGCGTCGGGCGAAGGCAACAGGTCTTCGAACCGCAGCAGCTCGTCGTCCGCGACGGCGTCGCTGAAGCTCTCCGGCCTCTTCTTGCGGAAGAGATCGGTGATGCGGTTGCGGGCCACGCGGAACAGCCAGCCGGTGACGTGATCGATCGGCATCAGCAGGCGGTTCGCTTCCACCAGCTCGTAGAAGACGTCCTGCAGGATGTCCTCGGCGTCGCGCGGGTCCGGCACGCGCCGGCGAATGAAGTTGCGCAGCCGCGACCGCTCCCGCGCGA
>DATBGJ010000436.1:0-2582 GCA_036558045.1 Thermoanaerobaculia bacterium | reverse complement strand
GTAATTTGCCTGTAACGGAACGGCGGTTCAACGTCGGTACGTACCGGGACATCCCGGTACATCGCGGTACCGCTAAGGCAATGCAGGCTAGAGACTTACGAGTTTTGAGGGCGGTAAATGTCTACCCGTCAAAGACTTGGGAAAGTCCTTCCCTCTCTCCCGGGGGAAGGGAGTGAGGTGGGAGAGGAGGGCCGGGGAGGTGAGGGGTCCGGCGGCGCCGAGGACGCTGCAGTTATCGAAGCCAGCGGGATCGGCCTCACCCCCGTATCCTCGCCAACACCGCCGCCGCCCCATCTTCCTTCATCGCCGCCACGCACGCCTCGGCGACCTCCTCCGGCGTCTTTCCAACGGCTTCGCCGCGGGCGACGTGACGGCCGTCCGGCGTCGCGAGGAGGGCGGTGAGACGCAAGCCGCCGCCCTCCGGCCGCGCCCAGGCGGCGAGAGGCAGGGTGCAGTCGCCGCCGAAGGCGGCCACGATGCGGCGCTCGGCCGCCGCCGCGCGGGCGGTGGGCGGATGGTCGAGCACGCCGCAGAGCACGGAAGCCGGACCGCTGGCGAGCACCTCCACGGCGAGCGTTCCCTGGCCCGGCGCAGGCAGCAGGACGTCGATGGCGATGGGGTGAGCCGGCAGACCGCAGAGGCCCAGCCGCTGCAGTCCCGCGTCGGCGAGGACGACGGCGGCTCCGCGACCGCGCTCCCGCCACTTGCGCAGCCTTGTATCGACGTTGCCGCGTATCGGCTCGACGCGCAGGTCCGGCCGGCGCAGGAGGATCTGCGCCCGCCGCCGCAGCGCGCCGGTGAGCACCACGGCGCCCTCGGGCAGGCCGTCGAGGTCTTCGGCTTCCTCGCTCACCAGCACGTCCCGCGCATCCGCTCGTTCCGGATAGGCGCACACCGAGAGCCCTTCGGGAAGCGCCACCGGCAGGTCTTTCAAGCTGTGCACGGCGAGATCGATCGTGCCGGCGAGCAGGGCGTTCTCCAGTTGGCGGGTGAAGAGCCCCTTGCCGCCGTGCTTGGCCAGATCGCCTGGCACCACGTCCCCCGTGGTCACGAACGGCACCAGCTCCACGCTCAGGCTCTCGTGCTTTGCCTCCAGGGCGCGGGCCACCATGCCGGACTGCGCCATGGCCAGCGCGCTCCGGCGCGTCCCAAGGCGGAGGCCAAAGGCGGGATCCATCGCGGGATCAGGCGTTCTCGTCGTCATCCAGGTGGAAGAGCTCGCGCACGAGGTCGAGCCGGGAGAGGTCCTCGCCGTCCTTGGCGCGCAGGCGGCTGCTGGGGTGGTGGAGGATCTTGCGCACCAGCGAGCGGGTGAGGCGCTCCAGCTCCTCGTGCGTCTCAGCGGGGAAGCGGGTGAGGGCCTCGGCGAGCTCCTGGCGGCGGATCTTCTCCGCCTGCTTCTGCAGCCGCGCGATGAGCGGCTCGGCCTCCAGGCCGCGGAACCAGGCGCGGAAGAGACCCAGCTCCTGGTCGATGATCTCCTCGACGCGCGGCACCTCCTCCTTGCGGCGCTTGAGGTTGCGCTGGATCAGGTGGTCCAGCGAGTCGACGGTGTGCAGGAAGACGTTCTCGACGCGGCTCGCCGCCGGCTCGACGTTGCGCGGCACGCCGAGGTCCACCACCAGCAAAGGCCGGCTGCGGCGGTGCGACATCGCGTCCTGGATCTGGCGGCGGCTGAGCACCGGCTCGTCGGCGCCGGTGGAGACGATCACCAGGTCGGCGGCGCTCGCGGCGGCGAAGCGCTCCTCGAAGGGGAGGATCTCGGCGTCCGGGAACTCCTCCTGGAACTGCCGCGCCCGCTCGGCGCTGCGGTTCGCCACCTTGAGCTCGCGGGCGCCGCGCTCGACCACCGGCCGCGCCACGGAGCGCGCGATCTCGCCGGCGCCGATGAGCAGCACCCGGCTCTCCTCCAGGCCGCTGAAGATGTTCCGTGCCAGCTCCACCACGGCGTAGCCCAGCGAGACGGCGCCCGCGGAGATCGCCGTCTCCTGCCGCGACCTGCGCCCCGCCGTGGCGGCGCAGCGCAGCAGGCGCTTGAGGATCGGCCCGCCGGCGCCCACGGCCTCGGCGAGGGCGGTGGCCTGCTTGACCTGCCCCAGGATCTCCGGCTCGCCGAGCACCATGGATTCGAGGCCGCTGGCGACGCCCATCAGGTGGCGGGCCGCCTCGCCGTTGCGCAGCACGTACAGCCGGCCCGGCCGCTCCATCTCCGGCACCTTGGCGAGGAACACCATCTCCAGGGCGGCGCGGTAGGCCCCCTCGTCGTCCCGCGGCTGGACGTAGACCTCCGTGCGGTTGCAGGTGGAGAGCAGGAACGCCTCGGCCACCTCGGCGCGGGCGAGCAGATGCACCAGCATCTTCTCCGTCTCCTCCTTGCCGTAGGCCACCTTCTCGCGCAGCTCGATGGGCGAGCAGCGGAAATCCGTGCCCACGAGAAGCAGCGGCGGTTCCTGCCGGGACGACGCGGAGGTTTCGAGCTCCATGGCTGATTGGATTGTATCCTTCCAGAGGCTTCTTAGAGCGATGCGAAAAACGGTACAGCCAAGCGGTTTTCCTGTATCCTATCGATATGTCACGCAAGC
>DATBGJ010000435.1:0-2473 GCA_036558045.1 Thermoanaerobaculia bacterium | reverse complement strand
GTGACGCGCGCCGGCTGCCATCCGGCGGCGAGCTGCCAGCGGGCCTGTTCGAGCAGGGAGAGCAGACCGGCGGCCTGAAGAAGGACGCCGACCTTCCGGCGGTCCGTCAGCCGAGCCTCGCCCACCGGGATCGCACGCGGCGGCGATTCCAGGCACGGATGGACGACACCGGCCGCATGGCGGGTCGCGGAAAGGGGCATCTAAAAAGATAAGTATAGTGAAAAAACGTAACCCTACAGAATTTTCTGCAGATCCCGCCAGAACCCCGGATAGGACTTCGCCACCACCTCCGGATGATCGATCACGACGCCGGGCCGGCGGAGGCCGACGAGGGCGAGGCTCATGGCGATGCGGTGATCGCCGTGGGGGTCCACGTGGACAGTCTCGGCCGGTGGCTCGGTTTCGCTCCACAGGCCGGGGAGCCACAGGCTGTCGCGGCCTTCGCGCGCGTCCGCTCCCAGCTTCTTGAGCTCGCCGGCCATGGCCTGCAGGCGGTCGCTCTCCTTGAGGCGCAGGTGGGCCACGTTGTGGATGAGCGTCTCGCCGCGGGCGAAGGGGGCGAGGGCGGCGAGCGTGGGCACCTGGTCGGGCATGTTGGAGAGGTCGGCCTTGACGCCGCGCAGGTCGCCGCCGTGCACGTGGAGCCGGCCCGTCTTCCAGGCGATCTCGGCGCCCATCTCCGTCAGCAGCTCGAGGAGCTCGCGGTCGCCCTGCCGGGAATCCGGCGAGAGCCCCTCCAGGATCACCTGGCCGCCGGTGAGCGCCGCGGCGGCGGCGGGATAGCACGCCGCCGACCAGTCGCCCTCGACGCGGACGCGGCCGGCGCGCAGCGGCGAGGGACGGACGCGGTAGGCGCGCGGTCCCACGCGCTCGATGTGGCCGTCGAAGGCCGCGGCGGCGGCGATGGTCACGTCCACGTAGGGCCGCGAGGTGAGCGCGGGCACCTCCACCGTCACCTTCTCCGGCGCGCGCAGGGCGGCCATGAGGATGGCCGAGAGGTACTGGCTCGACTCGCCGGCGTCGAGCGTGGCGGTGCCGCCGCGCAGGCTGCCGCCCTCGATGCGCAGCGGCACGCGGCCCTCGGCGGCGAGGTAGTCGATGCGGGCGCCCAACTGCCGCAGGGCTTCCACCAGCGCGCCCACCGGCCGCTCGCGCAGGCGCGGCACGCCGTCGAGCCGCCAGCGGCCGGGCATCACCGCCAGCGTGGCGACGAGGAAGCGCAGCATGGTGCCGGCGTTGCCGCAGAGGATCTCCGTCTCGCCGTCCGGCGGCGCTCCCGGCTCCAGGCGTACCTCGTCCTCGCCCTCCTCCACCCGCAGTCCGCAGCGGCCGAGGGCGGCGAGGAAAAGGCGCGTGTCCTCGGCGAGGAGCGGCCGCTCGACCACCAGCGGCGCGCCGGAGAGCAGCGCCAGGTTGAGGTAGCGGTGGGTGAGGCTCTTCGACGGCGGCACCCGCAGCTTGCCGCGCACCTTGCGGCCGCTGGGCACCGCGAAGGGCTCAGTCGGCGTCGAAGGCGAGGCCGTCATAACCGAACTCCACGCCGGCGGGGAGGGGATCGTCCTGGTCCACCTCGTGGGTCATGTGGGTGAAGATGGTGCGGCGGGCGCCGATGCGCGCCGCCACCGCGATCGACTGCTCGACCGAGAAGTGCGTCGAGTGCGGCCGGTGGCGCAGGGCGTCGAGGATGAGGATCTCCACGCCGTCGAGCGCCTCGAAGCTGCCGTCGGGAATGCGGTTGCAGTCTGTGACGTAGGCAAAGCGGCCGATACGGTATCCGAAGACCTCCATCGAGCCATGCCAGACCGGGACGGGCACGACCGTGCGGCCCAGCAGGGCGAAGGGCTCGCGCACCGGCAGCAGCTCGAGCTGTGGCTTGCCTCCCCCCTCCTGCCCCGCCTCCCAGACGTAGGCGAACGACCGCCGGATGTTGCGCAGGGTCTCCTCCGAGCCGTAGCAGGGGATGGGAGCGCGCTGCCGGAAGTTGAAGATGCGCACGTCGTCGAGCCCGAAGATGTGGTCGGCGTGCGAGTGGGTGAAGAGGATGGCGTCGACCCGCGGCAGGCCGAAGCGCAGCGCCTGCTCGCGCAGATCCGTAGAGGTATCGACGAGGACGACCTGATCCCCCATCTCGATCTTGAGGCTGGGCCGCCAACGCCTGTTCTTCGGGTTCTCGGAGCGGCAGACGTTGCACGTGCAGCCGATCACCGGCACGCCCGTGGAGGTGCCGCTGCCCAACATCGTGACCCGGAGAGACATGGGAGCCGGAGTTTAGCGCAGCCACTCCACCGCCCGGCTGCGGAACCAGGCGTCGAGCAGACGGACCTCGCCTCCCTTGACCTTCCAAACGAGAGCCTCGTGGAAGTGACCGAGCAGCAGCACGTCGTGGCCTTCGGCGAGGCGGCGCTCGGCGTAGCGGCGGATGGCGGCTTCGGGCACGGCGGCGCGGTGCTTGAAGTTGGTCTGCGAGAGGCGC
>DATBGJ010000434.1:0-5893 GCA_036558045.1 Thermoanaerobaculia bacterium | reverse complement strand
TTCCACAGCAGGCGTTGGGCCTTCAGGACGACGTCTCCCACGGCATCGGACTCCACACGGCTGCGGGCGATGATGACGCGGTTCGAGTCGCGGATCCCGCTCGACCGCGCCGCCCGGAAGTAGGGAATGCCGAGCGAGAAGCTCCACTGCGGGGTCGCGTTGTAGCGGATCCCGAGATCCACGATGTTGATGTGGTTGATGACCTCGCTGCCTTCTTCCTTGCGCTCGACCTGTTCCTCGGGGCCGACGAAGTGGCGATCCGAGCGTTGGTGCCGCCAGCTCATCGACACCTGCCAGCGGTTCGGGCCGTTACAGGTATCTTCTGCCACGCCGAGCACGGGCGCGTCCATGCGGGCGGCCACTCAGCCTTGGGCCCAGGCGTGTCGGGGAGCTCCAAACAGCAGGCCGGCCAGAAGTAACAGTGTGGCGACGGGGAGAGCGCGAGACAACCGGTGCAGAGTACGCATATGGTGTTCTCCTTCGAAAACGGCTCCAACGGGAGCTTAACTACTCAGGTGCCGGCGTCCTTTCACAAAAAGAGACACAACTACTCTCGTGGGATCCACGGTATAAGTATATACTTCCGGCCGGAGAGATCAAATGAATCCTACCGACCGATTCAGGCCCAGGCCGAGCGAGGCGTCCTGGCTGCCGCAGGCCACGCAGGCCCGCCGCTACGCCCCTGCGACCGCCGTCTCCGGCTCCTCCTCGGCAGGCGCCGCCACCGCATTCATCCGCTCCTTGAGCGCCGCGTACTTGGCGTCCAGCATCGCGAAGACGGCGGCGATCTGCTCCAGCCGCTGGTCGAGGTCGAGCGTCCAGTGCTCGTTGCGCACCGGCTCCAGCTTCAGGCCGCTGAGGCGGTAGGAGAGAGCGTCGAAACGCAGCTTTACCGGCCCGAGGTGGATCTTGGCCGAGAGGATCTCGGCGCCTTCCTCCAGGTAGCGGAAGAGGTCGCGCAGCACGCCGCCGGCGAGCGTCACCCGCGCCTCGCGCGTGGCGAGCCTCACGCTGCCGGTCTCCGGCTCCACCATTACCTCCGGCTCCTCCAGCAGGGCGCGCAGGAAGCGGCAGCCGAGGACCGACTGCCCCGGCTCGCGGGGAAGGACGACGTCGCTCCTCTCGTCGGCCTCGGGAGCCTCGTCCAGCCAGGGAGCCTTGAAGTCCCCCTCGACGCCGGCCTGGCGCAGCAGCGTCAGCACCGTGCCGAGGTGGGTCTTGGCGGTGCTGCCCACGTAGAGCAGCGGCCCGTCGATGCAGCACTCGAGGATGCGGATGCGCGGCGCCTGGCGCAGCGCGGACTCCGCCTCGGCCAGCTCGCGCAGCTTCCGCCGCGTCTTGGCGCCGACGAAGCTCTTGCCGGTCGACTCCATCTCGGTCTTGAGCAGCTCCTTGAGGCGCTCCTTGACCGCCGTCGCGTCCGGCCGCACGCGGTCGATGCGCACCCGGAAGGCGTACCGCCCCTTGGCCACCTCGTAAGGAGCGTCGAGGTCGAACGGCACGAAGCCGATGCGCTCGCGCACCTCCGAGCCGGGCTCGATCTCCCAGAAGCGGGCGCGCTCGAAGTCCGGCCCCTCCAAGGGCACGGCGACGTTGAAGCGGGTGACGGCGACGGTGCCGCTCAAGAGTCCCATCGTTGCAACGACCTCCTGCTGAAGAGGAGGGATCTTAGCCGATCGGAGGAGAAACGGCAGGGGCAGCGGCGGACGGGCTCGCCGGTGCCGTCTTGGCGGGCGGAGACTCCTGCGGGCTCTGGGCAGGAGGATTCGACGGCGCGGCCGCGGGATCGGCTTCGGGCGCCGCGGCCGCGGCCTCTCCCAGATCCTCCTCCTCGACGATGCCCTCCTCCTCGACCGTCTCGCCTAGCGGGAGGTCCTCGATCTCTCCGGACGTGTCCTTCTGCCCCTCGCCCGTGTCGTCGCCCGCCACGGCGATCTCCTGCGCCGCCGTGGGCTCGACCTCGCCGGCGGGCGCGAAGAGCTGCACCGCCGCGGGCGCCTCCGCTTCACGGTCGAGAGAAGACCAGGCGCCGTCCCCGAGATCGACGGTGAACACCTGGCCGATATCGGATTCGACGTAGAGGTCCTGGACCATCTCGTCGGCCGCCGCGAGCGCTTCAGGAACGTCCTGACTCAGGTAAGGAAGGTCCGCTTCCCATTCGCCACGCGTCTCGCCGCTGGAGATCAGGGCGTTCAGATACGCCTCCAGCGCGAGGGGCGCCGCGGCGATGCGCTCCGCCTCCTCCTGGAAGCGGCGCAGCTCCGCGGCCGCCGCCTCGTCGCCGCGCCGGCGGGCGCTCTCCCGCAGGGCCGCGAGGCTCGCGGCGAACCGGCGCTGCAGCCGCTGGATGCGCTGGAATTGCCGCCGCTCGGCCTCGCTGAGATCTCCCCCCTGCCGGTGGCGGAACGCCTCCCGGCCGTAGTTGGCGCGCAGCGCCCGGTAGGAGGAGGAAGCGGTGCGCAATCCCTCGGCGATCGCGGCGTTCCCCGCGCCCGTCCGCGCCCAGGCCACCCGCAGGGCGCCGAGGTCGGCGCTCCCCGGGTCGAGCAGGAGGAAGAAATCACCGTCCCGCCGCGCCCGGGCGGTCTCGATCTGGATGACGCGCAGCCGCAGCCCCGCGAGGGCGCTCCAGAACGGAGCGAAGCCCGGCTTCCTGCGGTCCAGGCCGCCCGCGGGGTCCATGGCGGCTTCCGCCACCCCGGCCAGGGCCGAATCGACGGTCTGCACCAGCTCCCGGGCGGCGACCGGCTGGGCCGCCGCGGCGGCCGGGGCAAGGGCCAGCAGCGGCAATACGGCGGTAACGATGCGGAACAGGCGCATGGGGAGCGAACTCCTGGACCATGATACGCGGCAGGCGGCCCGGACGTCCAAGAATCCTCGCTACGAGACTTAAAGTGTGGGAATTACAAGACTTGGGGGTAGAAACAAGCGAGGCGGCGCCGCTGCGGGATCAGCGGCGCCGCCTTTCAACCCCAAAAAAGGAGAAAGACCATGGAAGCGCATCATAGCGGGTTTGGCCCGTTTAGGGAAGGGGGCCTCTCTACTCCGCGAACTCCAGGATGACCTCCGTCCACATCTTGCCCGGGATGTCGTAGCGGGTAGCCGGCTGGAAGGGGATCCGCTTCGCCACCGCGAGAGCCGTCTCCGCGAAGCCCATATCCGGCGGCGCCCCTTCGCGGACGCGGGCTTCGATCACCCGGCCCTTCTCGTCCACCAGCACCGCCAGGCGTACATCCACCTGCAGACCCGTCCCTTGCGCGGCGGCCGGGTAGCTGTAGCGCGGAAACTCCATCGGCACGGGCTCCTGGACTCCCGGACCCGGCTTGAGCAGGTCGGGCGGCTGGGGTCCCTCCTCCCAGGGCGGCGCCAGACGGCGCGCCTGCGGCGGCGCGGCGGGCGGCGGGAGAGGGGCCGCCGGCTCCGCGGAGACCGGCGCCGGAGCCGTCTCGGCGACAGCCGCGGGCTCGGGCGCACGGGGCTGCGGCGGCGGAGGCTCCGCGGGCTCCTGCTCTGCGGGCTCCTCCTCCAGAACCGGCTCCTCGACAGGCTCCGGCCGGGGCTTGGCGACGGGAACCGGCGGCGGCGGCGCAGGCCGGGCGATGCGTTCCGGAGCGCTCGGCCGGGGCTTCTCAGCGGGCTGCCACAACCCGCGAGCGAGGACGAGGAGCACCAGCAGTCCCGCGATGGAAAGGGCGAGGCGGAAAAGGAGAGAGGAGCCGTCGGCCGGATCCGGCCGCCTCGGCGGAGGAGCCGCCGGACCACCCGGCTCGGCTTCCAGAGGGTCGTATTGCAGGTCGGGCATGGGGCTCTCCTTCGCGCGGATGCCCCGCGCTCCGTCATGGTACCAGGAGAGAGCTTGCCCGGCTCTTATTGTTCGACGAGAGCTTCCTCCAGGAGCGTCCGCCGCGGCCCCCGCAGGCGCGTCTGCCGGGAGCGCCTCTCGAAGAGGCGGATCTGCAGCAGCTCGCGGTCGGCATGGTCGATTGTCCGCTCGAGGCTCTCGCTGCCGTGCCGCGTCGCCCAACCCACGGAGAACGGCGGGATCTCCTGCTCGGCCGCGGTGCGCCGCAGGCGCTGCCCGACCTCGGCGACGAACTCCGCCGAGGCTCCCACCAGCAGCAGCAGGAACTCGTCGCCGCCCATGCGCACCACCGCGTCCTCGGCGCGGGCGTTCCGCTGCAGGAAAAGACCGACCTGGACCAGCGCCTCGTCGCCCGCCTGATGGCCGAAGCTGTCGTTGTACTCCTTGAAGTTGTCGATGTCGACGACGACGGCGCCCCAGGTTTCGAAGGCGGCCAGCCGCTTCGGGACCTCGGCCAGGAAGCGCCGGTTGTAGCAGCCGGTGAGGGGATCGCGCAGGCTCTGCTCGTGGAAACGCCGCTCGAGCTGCTTGCGCGTGGAGAGGTCGATCAGGATGCCGTGGAAGAACCCCTCGCCCGTCTCGGGATTGCGCACGGGCTGGCAACGGTCGAGGACGGTGCGCTCGCGGCCGTCCGGCAGCAGGACCACGCGCTCGAACTCGCGCGTCGCTCCTTCCTGGGCGAGCCGGTCCAGATCCGCGCCGCGCCGCGCCGGATCGGCGAAGAGGTCGTGCGCGCGGCGGCGACGAAGGTCCTCCAGCGACGAGGCGCCGAAGATCTCCAGGCAGGCTTGATTAGCGTCGAGGATCTCGCCGTGGGCATCGGCGATGTACAGCCCGTCTCTCATCCTCTGGACGAACTGACGGAGGGTCTCCGGGTCCTGCAGACTGCTGAAACGCCCCTGCTCCATAGCTGTGCCCTTCAAGACGGGCAGTCCACCCAAATTTCACTTATAGAGAAAAGCAAAAGCGAACCCCTATAGGGTAAATCCCTCAGGTCCGAGGGGGTGTTTCCCTCAGTCCCCTTGGCGCAGCTTCTCGGCTGTGACTTTTGAAGACCCGGCGGAGCTTGGCGGCGTTCTGGGGACATCGTTGAGATCCCGGCGAGAAAGGCTCGCCCCAGCACTCGTCCTCGGAAAGAAGGCAAGATCGGGGCCAGGCGCATGGAATCCAAGGCGCACGGCGGCGCGTTCTCAGCTTTGACGAGTCTCCCAGAGGAAGGACTTTCAGAATGTGCAGAGCCGCTCTCGTGTTGACACTGCTCGTTTCCGCCCTGCCGCTGCCGGCCCAGGAGAAGCCGTCCTGCCCGCCGGGACAGAGCACGCGGGAGGAGGATTCGGCGACCGGCGTGGTGATCCAGAAGACCCGCCTCACCCCGCGGCCGGACCGCTTCGATCCCCTGCTCGTCTGGACCTCGGACGAGCCCGACTCGGTGATGCTCGCGGTGATCGGCAACGGCGCCGCGCCGAAATACGCGAGCTGCCACCGCATGGCGCTCTTCGCCGACGACCGGCCGGTCCTCCTGGGAACCGCCGAATACCGGGCCGAGTCCGGAGCCTCCCGAGCCGTGGAGTACGTGACCGCCGACATCGCCTGGACCGAAGCCGCAAAGCTCGGCTCCGCGAAGACGATCCGCTACAAGGTCTGCAACGACGAGCTATGGGCGGATGAAGCCTTCGTCTGCCAGGCGCGGGAGGTGATCGAGGCGGCGGCGGCGTGGCGGCAGGGGAAAGCGGCGGAAAAACCCTAGGTTCAGGAACCCAGGCTGTAGCATCGCGGCGAGGTGCTCGGGCGGGGCCACGGGAATCCCTGCGAGGGCCCCCAGGCATGACCAGACTCACGGTTGGACTGCGCGTCCTCTTCAGAAAGGCGGTGGCCGCCGGCCACCCAGGATCGATCGCACGCGACCCAATCATGAGTCGCTCGGGGCAACTTGCACCGGCGCTGTGCGCGCCAAGAAAGGAGATTTCCTCATGGCAGATTTCACCTCTCATCTGTATCAGACCAACGCCAGCAACGCAGACTCCGGTGGCG
>DATBGJ010000433.1:0-10686 GCA_036558045.1 Thermoanaerobaculia bacterium | reverse complement strand
CGCAGCGTCGCCATTTCCTTCGCCGCAACGCGTGCCGAGAGGCCGCGACTCAGGATGAGGTCGCGGCGTCTCCAGATACAGGCCGCGACTTCAACTCGAGTCGCGGCATCGCCGACTCGTACACCGCGACTCCGGCTCCTTTGCCGCAACACGGGCGCGGTTGCCACCAGCTCATCCTGGATTATGGCTTTGCAGCATGATAAGATCCCTCTCAGAACGCTTCACCGCGACTTTGGAGGAGAGAGGGAGGCGTATGAGCACGAGGCTGTCGATCGAGGAGATGCTGTCCGAGCTGGAGAAGCGGGAGGCGCATCATCGCGAGCGCGCGGCCTTCCACGCCGAGCAGGAGAACTTCCACGGCCAGCAGCAGGTCCATCATCGCGAGCAACAAGCGGCCCATGTGGCGGAGCTGGAGAAGGTGCGGGAGAGCCTCGCGACGTTCCGGACGGCGGCAGCCTCGGCCGCGGATCTCGTCGGACCGGGTCGAGCCGCCTGCGCCGCTGCCGGCTCCGTTGAAGCTGCCGCCGCCGGGAAAGAAGTTCGTGAGCGGTCTACTGCGCCTCGTGATCGTGGGACCGGATCTCCAGGAGCCCTTCGGTCCCGCGGCCGTGGCGGCGGAGTGCAACCGCCGCTTCCGGTCTCATCTGAAGGAGCGCGTCCATCCCCGCACCGTCTCGGACGTCCTCCGCCGCTTGGCGAGAGAGGGCGAGATCCATCTCGTCAAGAAAGGGAAGGCCAACCACGAGGCGCTCTACGGGCGGCGGGGCGGAGCCGGCTGACGGCTCGGCCGGCCTCTAAACCCGGCCCTTGGATCCGCCGCCGACCACGCCGCGGCGTTTCGCCGGCGTCGGGTCAGCCCCGCCGCACCCGCGGGCTAGCGAACGCTGAACCCGCCGAGCTGTTCCCCGCGCTCGTGGAGCGCCGGACAGATGCACTGTTCGAACTTGTAGCAGCAAAGCGTGAAGCCATCGCAGTGGACCTCGATCTTGGGCGGCGGGCAACTCGTCGCGGCAGCGGGCGTGATGGAGCTGGTCGCAGCGACAGCCGCGAGGGCGAGCACCAAAAGAATGAGCTTCTTGCGCATGACGGTCCTCCTTCGAGGGAAACGGGTCTTCCGGCAACCGGCCGGTCCCGTCTTCGCCCTATGCTACTCCTGTCGCCCTCGCCGGGAGCCGCGCCTTCCATGGCTAGTCGAGGTAGACTCTCAGGCGCCACCCATTGGTGGAAAGGCCAATGAAGAGCTCATCGCGCTTGTCGCGGCGCATTTCAGGTGCCGCAAGGCGGCGGTCACCATCAGGGCCGGCGCTTCCGGCCGCAACAAGCTGGTCAGGGTGGAAGCGCCATAGGGAGGCGTATGACACCACTCCCGGCGGAGGTCACGGATAGCGAGCTCATCGCGTTCATCGACCGCTGGGCCGCCTTGCTGGAGCGTGAGGATTATGAGGCTGCCTTTGCCTTTACCGATCACATCCCCGAGATGAAGTGGACGCCCGCGCTCGTCAGAGAGCTCATCAAGAGCTGCGGCGACGCTGAGCCCGACCAGCGCGTCACGGTCGAGGGCGTGCCGACCGACATCACGCAGCGGAAGCGCGTCGATCGGTGGCCCACCAATGCTCACGGCTGCTTCGGTGAGGTCCGGTACGACCTGAACATTGACGGCAAGGCATCGGATCTGACCGCGACTTTTGCGTTGGTGTGGACTGATGGCGGTGTTACGGTCCACCTGGATGACATCCATGTAATGTAGGCTGTGCGCGAGGAGCGTTGATGACGCGGATCGTGGTGCTGGGCGGCGGGTTCGGTGGCGTGGCCGTGACTCGTCATCTGGAGCGCCTGTGCGGCGGGCGACCGGACGTCGAGATCACGCTGGTCAGCCGCGAAAACTTCTTCGTCCTCACGCCGCTGCTCTTCGAGGCCTGCTCCGGCAGGCTGGAGCTGCGGCATTGCGCGCAGCCCATCCGCCCCGTGCTGCGCCGCGCGCGCTTCGTCGAAGCCACGGTCGAGTCCGTGGACGTCGAGCGCCGGCTCGCGCGCGCCGTGGCGCCGGACGGCGGCGTCTACGATTTCCCGTACGACCAGCTCGTCGTGGCGCTCGGAGCCGTGACGAACGAGATGCTGATCCCCGGCTCGTCGACGGCGCTCACCTTCAAGTCCATGGCGGACGCCCTGCTGCTGCGCAACCAGGTGATCGAGCAGTTCGAGCGTGCGGACGCGGCCGCGGACCCGGCGCTCCGCCGCCGGAGCCTCACTTTCGTGGTGATCGGCGGCGGCCTCGTCGGCGTCGAGCTGCTCGGCGAGCTCACCGCTTTCGCCGACGACGTGCTGCGCTACTATCCGCGCCTCCGCCGTGACGAGCTGCGGTTTCACCTCTTCGAGGCCGGCGCGCGCATGCTGCCGGAAGTCGATCCCACGCTCGGAGCCGTGGCCACGCGGGTGCTCGCGCGGCGCGGTGCGGACATCCGCGCCGCGACGCCCGTGCGCTCGCTCGAGCCGGGAAGAGTCCACCTCGCGGACGCCACCGTCGAAGCCGGCACCGTCGTGCTGGCGGCGGGGATCGTGCCGAGCGCCGTCGCCTCCCGCATCCCCGTGGCCCACGACCATCGCGGCCGCATCGACGTGGACGCGGCCATGCGGAGCCGCAGCCATCCCGAGGTGTGGGCGCTCGGCGACTGCGCGGCGATTCCAGGGCCGGACGGCCGTCCGTATCCGGCGCTCGCGCAACACGCCATCCGCGAGGCGCGGCAGTTGGCGCGGAACCTGGTGGCGACTCTCGACGGGCGCCCCTCGGCGCCGTTCGTCTTCCACTCTCTCGGCACGATGGCGTCGCTCGGGCATGCCCAGGGCGTGGCGCAGGTCTTCGGCGTGAGGCTCCGGGGCTTTCCGGCGTGGTGGCTGCGGCGGACGTACTACCTGCTGCAGATGCCGCGCTGGGACCGGCGGCTCCGCATCGTCCTCGATTGGACGGTGGCGCTCTTCTTCCGGCCCGACATCACGAAGGTCGACATCACGATCGGGAGAGGATCCCCCTGAGCATCAAACGCTGGCGAGCGATCACCTTCAAGACAGGATTGTGATCTACGTCATCGAGTGGCGGTGGGTCTTCTATTTCAGGGAAATCCTCGTCGAGAGGCGGCCTATGTCGAGGCCTATGCTAGCATCCGTTCAAGTACAAGGCGCTCTGAGCTTATACGCCCGTCTCGATGAGCGTGCGGGGAAGCTGGCGTAGCCCATGAGTCTGGAGGCTGAATGACCGCTTATCTGGTGGCAGGTATGGAGGTCCTTCCTCTAAGTGCTTCAGGTGCGACGTATGCGAACTTCCGCACGATTACCGGGACGCAGTTCCATTTGGCGACGCAGGAGCTCAAGAACATCGACGTCCCATGGTGGTCTGGATTGGTCATCAAAAGCGGGGATTCTGCGATAGGAATCGCGCGCGACGACAAGCTGGGGACGTCGGAACAAGAATTAGAGGCCATGCTGAAGGCTTACAACAGCAACAGCCTGTACCTCTATCGGGGGATCAGTGGCAACCATTTTAGTTGGGATGGCCTGAAGGGAGGGACCCTGGTTTCTGAGGGGGCTGTAGACATCCCGAAGGCAACCATGCAGGGGGCGGACAGGGTCGAAAGTCGGACCCGCTGGCTTCCTATGGTGCGGACGGCCAAGGAGGCTGCGGGTCCTGCTGCGGGGTCGTTGGACGCGTTCACCCAGCGGCTTTCTCTGAGGGCCCGCGCCCCGGGGGTGCCGAATGACGACATTTTCGCCGATCCGAGCGAGAGGGACCAGCCGAACGCCATACCGATCGGGATCGTGGTACAGGTCAGATTGGGGAAGGACCGGGCAATCCCCGTGGCCTGGCTGGACTCGCTGGAGATCGTCATACGAGGTCCGCTCCAGGAGAACCAGCTCAAGATTCACCAAATCGTGTGGCTGAGCGCTGCTCAAACGACTTTGACCACTTGGCCCGGCGGGGTGGCGGCGAGATATCTTCCGCCGCTGCGGCCCTATCAGCCCGCGACTCAAGCGGTGATCGATACCTGGTGGGCGGAGTGTTCGGTTTGGCTGCGCAACTGTACCGTGTCCGGTGACGTCCTGCAGTATAGAGCTCCCGTCGCACCCGCAAGCGCCTCAGTCTCAGCCTCCGCCTCGGCATCCGCCTCAGCCTCAGCCTCTGTCGCCGCGTCCGCTTCAGCCTCGGCGTCCGCCTCAGCCTCCGCCTCGGCATCTGCCGCCGCGGCGCAACCCGCCGATCAAAAGTCGTGACGGCGGCCGGCGGTGAAACCCCGGCTTCGCGGGCGACATAGGGTCGTCCATGAATCCGCGAGCTGTTGCCGTCGTCCTGCTGGCGATGCTGGCGAAGGAATCCCTGGCGGACCCGGGCCGCGGCTGGACCGGCAAGCTGAAGCCCTGCCGCGTGCCGGAGGTGGAGGAGGAAGTCCTCTGCGGCCGCTACGAGGTCTATGAGAACCGCGCCGCGCGAACGGGCAGGAAGATCGGCCTCAACATCGTGGTGCTGCCGGCGAAGACGCCGGATGCGGCGCCCGATCCGCTGGTCTTTCTCGCCGGCGGCGGCGTGGTGCCGGCCACCCAATACGCGGGTTTCCTCAGCAGAGCGTTTCCCGACCTGCGGCGGCACCGCGACGTCCTGCTGATCGATCAGCGGGGAAGCGGGGGATCCAATGGGCTGGAATGCGATCTGTCCACGGACCCCGCGAACGCCGAGTATCGGGACGAGGCGCGCTTCCGGGAGGCGGTCCGCCGTTGCCGCAAGGAGCTGGAGAAGAAGGCCGACCTGCACTACTACACGACGCCTCTCGCGATGGACGACCTGGACGAGGTCCGCGGCTGGCTTGGATATCCGCGGCTCGATCTCTACGGCGTGTCTTACGGCACCCAGGCGGCGATGGTCTTCCTGCGCCAGCATCCGGAACACGTCCGCTCCGTCGTCCTGCAAGGCGTGGTCCCCCTCGACGCGCCGATGTGGCTGGAGTATCCCCGGAATTCCCAACAGGCGCTGGATCAGGCCTTCGCCGCTTGCGCCAGGCAGCAGGGTTGCCACGATGCTTTTCCGAACCTCGCGCAGGAATTCAGCGCGCTGCTGAAGCGCCTCGCCGAGAAGCCGGTGAAAGTCAAGGTGGGCACGCCGGAGAGCCGCGAGGAGGTGGAGGTCCCGATCGATGCCGAGATCCTGCGCGTCTATGTGGTAAGCGTTTTGTATTCTGCCGAGAGAATCCACGACCTGCCCCTGCTGATCCACCTCGCCCATGCGGGCGACTATCGACCGCTCGCCCGCAAGTTGGCTTCCAGGGGAGAGCGCGGGAGCGGGATTCCGAAAGGCGTCTATCTCACGATCGTCTGCAGCGAGGAGATGCCGCGGTTCGACCCCGCCGCGCTGCCGGCGGCGTCGGCCGGCACGTTTCTCGGCGGATTCCGTCTCGGCCGGGAGATCCTCGCTTGCAAGGAGTGGCCGCGCGGCTGGCTGCCCGAGGGCTACCGGGCGCCGGTCCACTCCGACGTTCCCGCCTTGGTCCTGACCGGAGCGCTGGATCACGCGACCCCGCCGCGCTATGGCGAGAGACTGGCGCAGTCCCTCGCCAACGCGCGACATGTCGTCCTGCCGAACCGGGGACACAACGACATAGACCCGTGCGTCTCGGGGATGATCCAGGCCTTCGTCGCCGCCGGTAGCCTGAAGGATCTGGATACGAGCTGCCTCGCGAAGACGGAGGATCTCTCCTTCGCGCTGCGGGCCGAGGAGCTGGTACACTGAAGATTCTGCGATTATTGTGAGGCGATGAAAAGGATGACGTGAGCTTCGATCTTCCAGAGACCCTCGACATCCTGGAGCGCACTCCGGCCGTGGTGGACACTCTCCTCCGCGGCACCAGCGCGTCCTGGCATGGCATCAACGAAGGCCCCGACACCTGGAGCGCGTTCGATGTGGTGGGCCACCTCATCCACGGGGAAGAGACGGATTGGGTCCCTCGTGCCCGCATCATCCTCGAGCACGGCGACGCTCGGCCCTTCGAGCCCTTCGACCGCTTCGCCCAGCTCAGGCGCTTCGCGGATTGGCCGCTGGACCAGCTCCTCGATCGGTTCGCCGAGCTTCGCCGATCCAACCTCGAGATCGTCCGCAACTGGAATCTGACCGAGACGCAGTTGGACCTGCCGGGTCGCCATCCCGAGCTCGGCGCCGTCAATCTCCGGCAGCTCCTCGCAACGTGGGCCGTTCACGACCTCAACCACATTGCCCAGATCGTTCGTGTGATGGCAAAGCGCTACACGGAAGAGGCCGGCGTCTGGCGGGCGTACCTCTCCATCCTCAACCGCTAGCACCGCAGCGCTGCCTGCGGTAGTATCTCTCCAGCCCGCTGAAAGCATCAACGAGGCATCCATCGACCCGTTGCGATGAGGTCGGAGCGTCCGGTCTCTACCCGCAATGTGTCAGAAACGAGAGGAGATCTATGACTTCCAAGGCCCGCGTCCTCACCCTTCACGCCGGTATCGTGTGCTTGATCCTTTTTTCCTTGAGCGCGATACCCGCCCAAGCGCAAACGAATTTCATGGTCTACCGCGTCAAGTTCACCTGCGGTTTTGCTCCCGGCAACATTCCCGACTCCGGCAGTTTCGCCAACGTATTGCCTGTTCCCTATCGAGAGGTGCAACCCGGCAGCTACTCGACGGTGATCAACATCCTGAACGCTCGCTTCAACGCGCGGGACTCGCGGGTCAGCAGCTCTATTCTGGTCGAAGGGTTTCCCACGGTTGCCGGGCCAGGCTTTACGATGCAAACTTTCTCTACGACGAGCCACGCTCGCATCGATTGCGCCGCCATTGCGAGCGCCTTGGCCACGCGCGGTTTTCAGGCGGACGGCCGCTTCGTCGAAGGCTTCGTGATGGTCATGGCGCGCGACGCGCTGCAGAACGAGGGTTCCGATCTCGAGGTCGCCGCCGTCTATACCTACGGCAGCCGAAAGTCAGAGAACAACGGTACGGGTTTGGGCTCCTCGCTGCAGGTCGAGCGCATCCAGGGGAGGCTGGAGGTCGAGCCGGAGTAGGGAGCGGACCGATCAGCCCCGGTCCGCCGCCAGCAGGTCCGCCAGCAGCACGATCCGCCGGCGGAGCGACTGCAGGTCCACGAACTCTTCGCGCGTGTGCATGCCGCCGCCGATGGGACCGAGGCCGTCGAGCACCGGGATGCGCGCGGGATCGGCGAGGAAGTTCGGGAAGGAGATGCCGCCGCGCTCGGTCTCGATCTCCAGGCGCCAGCCTCTCATCGCGGCGAGCTCGACGGCGCGCCGGCTCAACGCGCCGTGAGGTCCGTGCGGATCGACCGGCGGGATGGACTGGCCGAGGCCGAAGGCGAGGGAGGTGCCGGTAGCCACGGCGACGTCGCGGGCCAGGGCTTCGAGGCGGTGGGCGATCCCGGCCTGCTCGGCGGCGCGCAGGAAGCGGGCCTCGCCCTCGGCGACGGCGCGGTCCGGCACGACGTTGAGCTGCCGCTCGGTGCCGAGGACCGCGGCCGAGCCGGCGAGGTCCTCGACGAAGGTGGCATCGCCCGCCACGAAGCGGCCGACGTTGACCGTCGGTCCGCCGTCGCGGCGGGAGAGGGCTTCGGCTTCGACCACCCAGCGCGCCGCGGCGGCGAGCGCCGAGTGGCCGTCCCAGTAGTGAAGGCCGGAGTGGGCCGCCTGGCCGCGCGCCTCCAGCCGCCACTGGAACATTCCCCGCCGGCCGGTCACGATCGTCTCGCCGCCGGCGGCCATCTCGCCCGGCTCCAGCACCCAGAGGGCGCGAGCGGATTCGCCCCACCGGTGCGTGGTGGCGTGCGAGAGCGTGCCGCCCACCTCTTCGTCCGGAACGCCGACGAGCAGCAGGTCCGGCGGCGGCTGCTGGCCGCGATGGCGGAGGAGGTCGAGCGCGCCGACGAGCGTCGCCAGGCCGCCCTTCATGTCGATGGCGCCCGTGGCCACGAGCCGCTCGCCTTCGACGCGGGGCTCCGCCGCGGGCAGGACGGTGTCGAGATGGCCGATGAAGAGGAGGTGGCCGCGCGAGGTGTCCGGCCCGCGGGCCAGGAGCACCGGCACGAGCGCGCCGTCCAGCTCCGGCGAAGGCTGTTCCTGGATCTCGCTGCCGAGCCCCCGCTCGCCCAGGGCCGCCGCGAACCGCTCGGCCATCCTGCGCAGCCCCGCCGGATCGCCGCTCGGCGAGGAGATGGCGGTCAACTCGCGCAGCAGGGCGAGGGTGCTTTCGAAGATGGAAGCCGGGAGGGCGTCGGCCAGGGTATCCATGGCGGATAGGGTATCGTAGAGTACAGCCCCAGGAGGGCCGATGCCATGGTCAGCGCCGTCATCCTGTTGTCGGTGGAAAAGACGAAGGTCAACGAGGTGGCGGAGAAGCTCGTGGATCTGTCCGGGATCACCGAGGTCTACTCCGTGGCCGGCCAGTACGATCTGGTGGCCGTGGCCCGCGTGCGCGACAACGACGCCATCGCGGACGCCGTCACCCGGCAGATGTTGAAGATCGAGGGCATCTTGCGCTCGGAGACCCTGATCGCCTTCCGCGTCTTCTCGCGCTACGACCTCGAGCGGATCTTCTCGATCGGGGCGGAGGAGCCGGTGCGGTAGGTTGGCGGAAAAAAGGACGAAAAGGACAGCAGGGACGAAAAGGACGAGATTCCTCTTTCTCTAGGGAGCGAGGCTCTTCAACAGCTCCTTGTACCCCGCCTCCTGCCGCAGCGATTCGAAGTCCGCATCCTTTTCGAGGAAGGCGGCGTCTTTCCAGCCTTTTTCGACCGCCTGGCGAAGATCGGCCAGGGCCTTCTTGCGGTCGCCTTTGCGCGCGTAGGCGGCGGCGCGGTTGTACCAGACGCGGGGGCTCTCGGGCTCGATTTCGGCGGCGATGGAGAGGACGAAGACCGCTCGCTCGTACCGCTTCTCGTCCATGAGCTTCTGCGGCAGGTAGTAGCTGGTCTGTACGCCGATGGTGTTGAGGATGCGCTGGGCGGAGAGGCGCTCGTCGGCGGTGCGGGCGGACTGCGCCTTCTTCCGCAGCTCGCGGATGTGCAGGGCGGAGACGACCTGCGATACGGTCATCGGATCGCCGGCCGCGTCGACGGCCGCGAGGACGCCGGGCGCGGTCTCCAGGAATTCCTTGTCGTGCTGGAGGCGGGCGGCGCGTTCCTTGATCTCGCGCTGCAGCCCGGGATCGGCGGCCAGCTCGGCGGTCTTGCGCGCGGCCTCGGCGATGTCGCGCAGGCCGGCGAAGTCCGCGGCGGCCGCGGACCAGGTGCGCTGCGCCTGCACGGGATCGCCGGCGGCCTCGAAGGCGCGGGCGCGCTCCAGGGCGTCCTTCCACAAGGCGTCCACGAGCGCGGCGTCCTTCGGCCGCTTGCCCGCTTTCATGGCCTGGAGCTCCATCCAGTCGAGCGCGCGCGTGGCGAGCGGCTCGGGCGGCCATTGATGCACGCCGCCGAAGATCTCCAGGTGAGAGACGATGCCGGCGGCGGCGAGGCGCGGCTCGAGGTCCATCATCTCGTAGTAGTTGAAGTCCTTGTCGCCGACCGTGCCGAAGAAGACGAACGGATCGCCCTTCTGCGGCGGCGCGGGAAACGGAAAGCCGGCGCCGGCGCCGATGATGCCGGCGATGCTTCCCGGCACGACGCGGGCCAGCGTGACGGCGGAGCGCACGGTGCCGGAGAAACCGGCCAGGTAGACGCGGGTGTCGTCGACGTGGAAGCGCTCGTGGGTGTCGTTCCACAGCGCCTGCATGGCCTTGACGTTGGGATCGAGGCTGGTGTCGCTCAGCGTGTTGTTGGAGCTGGCGAGGAGGTAGCCGTATTTCTCCGCGCCGGCGCGGAACGCTTCGGCCGCGAGGGCGCCGCGGGAGCGCGGATCGAGGATGTAAAGAATGGGCCAGGCGCGCTCGGGCGTGTAGCCGCTGGGGAGGTAAAGGGCGTAGGATTCATCCCTGGCGGCGGCGCAGGTGACGCCGTCGACGATCTGGCCGCGGGCGAAGCCGGCGGCCGGAGCCCCGGCGAAGGCGGCCGGCGCGGCGAGCAACAGCGAAAGGGCGAGAACGGCTCTCATATCCAGGTGAATCCTTCGGGAGAGGGCATCCATTCCAACGCCACGCGATCCTACCTCCCTGGAGGTTTTCGGCAGGAAAATTGCAAAGAATCGGTGCACTTGCGGGGGTTGTATCCATGCTGATGAAGGCTGCTGATTCTAGTACCCGGTTCCCGAGCGCGCCATCGCCGGTCCGTTCCGGCCCACTCGGCGTCGTGCCGCCCCAGGTGGATCTGGAGGCGACCGTGCCCCTGGGCCAGACGGTGCGGTCGTCCTCGGAGCTCCTGGCGATGCGCTGCCTGCGCTGCCAGGGCGCGGTGGAGCGCGGCACCGCGCCGGTGCGCATCGAGCGCAACGGTTACAAGCTGGCCTGGGAGGCGGTGCCGGCCTGGATCTGCAAGCGGTGCGACCTCTCTTACTTCGAGCCCCAAGAGGTGGAAACCATCCAGAAGGCTCTGCAGGCGATGCGGACGCTGCCGCAGGGCGAGGCGTAGCAGCACCTCCCTGCCCTCCGAAGCCCTCACTTCCCTAGTCCCGCGGGATATCTGTGTTATCCTCCGGCGCCCCGGCACCCGTGGGCCGCCCTGCCGTTGCAACCTTTTCATTCCCCGAGGAAAGA
>DATBGJ010000432.1:0-5313 GCA_036558045.1 Thermoanaerobaculia bacterium | reverse complement strand
GGACCGGCTCCTCTCAGCTCGCGTCGTCCCCGTCCTGGTCGAGATGGACGCTCCCTTCGGCGGCCGCTACCGCGACATCTACGAGCGGCTCGGCGACGAGTATCACGTGCCGGTGGTGGAGGACGCCATCGGCGAGATCCTCCGCGACCGGTCGCTGAAGAGCGACGAGATCCACCCCAACGCTCGGGGACAGCAGATCCTTGCCGAAGCGGTGGCGGAGGAGATCGAACCGTTGATCGAGGCGCGAAGGAAGGCGCGTTGAGGCCGCCTTTCCTGGCGGGGCCGATCCTCGAAGCGGACACCTGGGTCTGGCAGGCGCGGCACGGCGACGTCGAGGTGCGCTTCACCGGCCGCGGCCCCGCGCGCAGCCGCGAGGAAGCGTTGCAGGCGATCGCACCTTCCGCGCCGCCGCTGGCCTGGGCGAAGCAGGTCCACTCCGCCGTCGCCCTGCCGGCGCGGCCGGGGGCCTGCGGCGAAGGCGACGCCTTGTTCACCGAAGACGCTGGGCTCGCGCTCTCCGTGGCGACGGCGGACTGCGTACCGATCCTCCTCGCCGGTCCGCAAGGGCTCGCCGCGGTCCATGCGGGATGGCGAGGCATCGCGGCCGGCGTCATTCCCGCCACCCTGGAGAAGCTGCAAGGACGCCTCGAAGACTGGACCGCCTGGATCGGACCCGCGATCGGCGCCTGCTGCTACGAGGTCGGCGAGGACGTGGCCATGCAGGTCGTCGCCGCGAGCGGGCCGGGCGTGGCGATCCGCGGTCCGGCGGGACGGCCCCACCTGGACCTGCCCGGCGCCGCGCGAATCCAGCTCGCCGCCGCCGGCGTCGGCGAGGTGATCGTGCTGCCGCGCTGCACGCGCTGTGATGAGGAGAGACTGTGGAGCTATCGCCGCGAGGGGAAGCGGGCGGGCAGGAACATGGCGTTCATCTGGCGGGAGCCGCTACTCGAAGATCTCGGCGAGCGGGATCTCCAAGCCTGGCAACAGCGGAGTGGTGAACGCGTCGGCGATTGAGAGCTCGGTAACGAGACGGAGCCCGCGGTCGTCGCGGCGGTAGACTTTGGCGCCCTGGTGTTCCGGATCCACGATCCAGTACTCCCGGACCTCAAAGCGGTCGTAGCGCTCGAGCTTCAGACGCTCGTCCCGCCGGCGGGTCCTCTTGGAGAGGATCTCGATGACGAGGTCCGGAGCGCCCTGAACGTTCGGCTCAGTGACGATCCCAATCCGCTCGTTCGAAATGAAAAACAGATCCGGCTGCGCGATGTCATGCGGCGAGAGGATCACGTCCGTCGGTGCCGAGAACAGCTTTCCCGCTCGGCGCCTGCGGATAAAGGATCCCAGAAGAATATGGAGATTCGAAGAGATGAGCTGGTGCCGGACAAAAGGAGCGGGGGTCACGTAATGCTCTCCATCCAGGATCTCATGACGCAGTCCGTCCTCCGGAAAAAGAACGTAATCCTCGTAGGTGAGCTTCCTGGGGAGATCGAGGTCGCGGAGAGCCATGGCGCGCCTCCTTACGCGGACCGACATCGTAACACGGCGGCGTCCTCCACATCCTATCTGGATGATGCGTCGGTCTTGCCTCTGAACCCCCGCGCTTCGCGCCCGAACGCGCGGAGCTGGCCGCAGGCGGCGCTGACGTCGTCGCCGCGGCGCCGGCGGATCGTGGCGATCCAGCCGCGCCGGCGCAGGCGCTCCTTGAAGGCCTCGATGCGCTCGTCGTCCGGCGGCACCATGCGTTCGCCGAGCACCGGATCGGGATTGATCGGGATCAGGTTGATCTTGGCGCGCAATCCGCTGAGCAGTCGCGACAGCCGGTCGGCGTCCTGATCGCGGTCGTTGAGATCGCGGATCAGGACGTACTCGAAGGTGAGCTTGCGGCCCTTCTCCAGCGGATAGCGGCGCAACGCCGCCATCAACTCCGCCAGAGGATACGTGCGGTTGACCGGCATGATGCGGCCGCGCAGCTCCTCGTCCGGCGCGTGGAGCGAGATCGCCAGGTTGGGCCGCTTCTCCCAGCGCGCCATCTCCTCCAGGCCGGGAAGGATCCCCACGGTCGAGACGGTGATGCGGTGCGGCGAGATCCACTCGGTCAGGATGTCGAGCGCCGCCTTGACGTTCTCCAGGTTGAGCAGTGGCTCGCCCATGCCCATGAAGACGATGTTGAGCCCCTCCATGGCAAGGCCGCGGTCGGCGCGGATGGCGAGCACCTGGCCGACGATCTCGCCGGCCGTGAGGTTGCGCCCGGCGCCCCAGTAGCCGGTGACGCAGAACGAGCAGGCGAGAGCGCAGCCGGCCTGGCTGGAGATGCAGAAGGTGCGGCGGCCGCGGTCCGGGATGTCCACCGCCTCGATGGTGGCGCCGTCGGCCAGCCGCAGCAGGTACTTGCAGGTGCCGTCCGCCGCGAGCCGGCGGGAGGCGATCTCCGGCAGGCCGACGCGGAAGCACGCGGCCAGCCGGAGCCGCAGCTCGCGCGGCAGGTCGGTCATCTCCGGGAAGTCGCGCGCCGCGCGCTCATAGAGGGCCTGATAGATCTGCCGCGCCCGGAACGGCCGGTCGATCACCGGCGCGAGCACCTCCTCCAAGCGGGCGCGCGACAGGCCCAGCAGGTCGGCGCGCGCGGTCCGCGGCTCGGCGTGGGGTTGAATCTCCGTCGTCGTGATCATGGGCGCTCCGGGTGTGGAGCGGCGGGACCCTGGGGAAGGCTTCAGGTGACCCGGCGCCGGCGCAGGCGCCGCGTAGGGTCGATGCCGATCGAGCGCAGGAACGAGAGGTCGCGGATGTCGATCTGGAAGGCCGGCTCGCCGGAATGCAGCCGCGGCGCGGTGGCGAAGGTGAGGGGCTCGAGCTCGCTCACGTCCCGCTTGCAGTCCACCAGAAGATAGAGGGAGTAGCCCTCTTCGCGGATCTTGCGCAGCGTGCGGTTGACCTCCGTCGATTCCGAGATCGCCTCGGAAAGGGCGCGCCGCAGCTCGCGTAGCATCTGATGGAGCTTGTCGTCCAGTGCAAAATCCTCCAGGCTCCGTCTGTGGGGCCGACGCCGGATTATCCCCCGCGTTCCACAGGGTGTCAAACCTGCTCCGCCGCCTGCAACAGACGGCACCGGCCGCTCATTCCATCGCGTCTTCTCAGCAGTCTGGCATGGTAACCTACGCGCTTCCTGTCTGGCTTTCAGCAGGTTTTCCACAGGAGAGAGACGCGGCATGAGCGAGCCCGTCACGGCCGCGATAGAGACCGCCGAGCTGGCGGCGTGGCTCACCGCGGTGGGGCGCCAAGCGCGCGTGATCCAGCACCTCCCGGGCGACGTCTCGCCACGCCGCTACTTCCGCACGCTGCTCGCCGACGGCGGCGCCGCCATCCTCGCCACCTATCCGCAGCAGGTACGGGAGATCTGCCCGCGCTTCCTGCGCACCACCGCGATCCTGCAGGACGCCGGCGTGCGGGTGCCGCGCGTGCTCGCCGCCGATTGCGCGGCGGGCTGGATGCTGCTCGAGGACCTCGGGCCGCAGACGCTCGGCGATTGGGGGAAGGAACGGTCCTGGAACGAGATCGGGCCGTACTTCGAGCACGCGCTCGATCTCGCTCGCCTTATCGCGCGCCTGCCTCCGGACGAGGTCACGGCGCTCAATCCGATCCTCGGCCGCGAGGTGCTGGCGCGCGAGCTGGCGCAGACCTGGGACGTGTTCCTCGCGCCGCAAGGACTGGTGAGCGAGGCGGCGCTGGCGGCGGACCTGCGCCGGGCGCTCGACGCCGTCTGCGACCGCCTCGCCGCCGCGACGCCGGTGCCCTGCCACCGCGATTTCATGGCGCGCAACCTGATGCCGCTGCCCGAGCCGGGGAAACTGGCGGTGCTGGACCACCAGGACCTGCGTCTGGGGCCGCCGCTCTACGACGTGGCTTCGCTGCTCAACGACACGCTGTTCCCACCGCCCGAGGCGGAAGCGTCGCTGCTGGCGACCGTGCTCTCGTCGCCGGCCGACCGCGAGCGCTATCACCGCGCCGCGGCCCAGCGCACGCTGAAGGCGGTGGGCACCTACGCCTCGTTCGCCCGCCGCGGCGCCACGCGCCACCTGCCGCTCATCGCGCCGACCCTCTCCCGCTTCGTGAGCCACTTCGCCTGTCTCGCGGAGGGAGGACCGCTCGCCGCGCGCCTCGCCCGCGCCTGGAGTCCCGCGCTCGAACCGGGGTTGTCGCCGATCTGCTAGACTGATCGCGTAGCGGGGCCATGAAAGCCCCGGGAGATCCTTATGCCCAATCTCGGTGCTTCAGAGCTCGTCATCATCTTCCTCATCATCGTCGTGCTCTTCGGCGCCAGCCGGATTCCGCAGATCGGCCGCGGCCTCGGCGAGGGGATCCGCAACTTCAAGAAGGGATTGAAGAGCGGCGAGGACGACGTGGATCAGATCCCCGAGAAGACCGGACCGCGGAACCCCTGAGCCGCCGCGCCGCTCTGGCGCCCGCGCGTGCCCCGATGGCGCCTCAAGCCCCCTCTCTCCCGGTAAGGAGGTTGGGGGAGCCGGCCCGCCGGATGAACTCGTCGTAATGGGCCAGCACCTTGCGCACGTACTGGCGCGTCTCCCGGTAGGGCGGAATGCCGCCGTAACGGGCCACGGCCGCCGGACCCGCGTTGTAGGCGGCCAGCGTCAATTGCAGATCGCCGTCGTACTCCTCCAGCAGACTGCCGAGGTAACGGCTCCCCACGTCGACGTTGGCATAGGGGTCGAAGAGGTCGCTGGCGCCGTAGGCCTCGCCCACGGCGGGGCGCACCTGCATGAGCCCCATGGCGCCCCTGGGAGAGACGGCGTCGGGCGTGAAGCCGGACTCGACCGCCACGATGGCGGCGAGGAGCAGGCCGTCCACGCGGTGGCGCTCGGCGGCCCGCGAGATGGCGGTGCCGTAGGGGATGCCGTGCAGGAACCGGCGTTGGGCCTCGAGGTCGGGACCGGGCTGGAAGAGTGAGATCTCCCGCGGTCTCGGCGTGACGGCGGCGGCCAGGTCTTCCGGCAACAGCACGTGGAACCGCCGGTCGCCCGCGCCGTCGCCGTAGACCATCCATCGCGCGAGGTCCTGCAGCTCGGCGGCATCGCCTTCCGGCGGGAGTTGGTGAGGATCGGGTACGTCGGACGTCGAATTGAACGAGAGTCCCATGAACGAAACCGTCGCGAGGACGGTCACCGAGACTCGAAGTTGGCGTGTCTTCAAGCAGCCCTCTCTTGAAAAAAGTACACACCCCAACCTCGCAGTCGGGGTGACACCGGATGCAACTGAGGATTGTCTTACTGCGAAATCGGTGCCAGATTGGGAGCCGCCGGG
>DATBGJ010000431.1:0-4862 GCA_036558045.1 Thermoanaerobaculia bacterium | reverse complement strand
TTGAGGAACAAGTCGCCGGTGCCGCGCGCCGGGCGCACCGCCGAGTCGAGCAGCGGCAGCGAGGTGAGCTTGCGGCCGATGAGCGGCGTCTCCTGGACCTTCGTCGCGTCGAAGCGGTCGCCGAGCTGCGGCGAGTCGGACTGCACCCCCTCGGCCGTGCCGTAGACGGTGATCGCCTCCTCCACCGCCGCCGGATTCAGCACGACGTCGATCGCCGCCGTCTTGCCGGCGCGGAGCTGGATGCCCGCGCGTTCCTGCGGCGCGAGGCCCTCCTGCGCCGCGCGGAGCCGATAGGTCCCGGTCAGCGGCAGCTCGACGAGGGCGTAGTTCCCCTGGGCGTCGCTGCGCGCCGTGCGCGAGAAGCCGGTCGCCTCGTTGGTGACCGTGATCTCCGCGCCGGCCACGGGCGCGCCGGAGGCGTCGAGGACCTGGCCGCGGATGGCGCCGATGCCGGGCGTCTGCGCGTGGAGGGTGGCGGCGGAAATCAGCAACAAAGCCCCGGCGATGAGGCCGGAGCGGAATCCGACAAATCTGAAAAACATGGTGTACCTCTCCTCAAGGATGAACGAGTCCATGGATCGGCCCGCCCGCGCGGACGGCCCACCTTCGACAGGGTGGCGGAGTCCCTGTCTATTCGTTCAGCCGCTGGATGAGGAGGAGGATGTCGCAGGCGGGAGATGAAGGAGTGCCGATGCGCAAGGCCGCCCGGCGCCCGGCGGGCCGGTCCGCGGCAACGCCGCGAGCGGGCGCGGGAGCGAGGGACTGGGAGGGAGCCGTCTCGGCGCCGAGCACGGCGAGCTCTTCATGGACCTCGGGCAGCTCCAAGCGCGCCCGCAGGCCGAGCGGCTCGGCGGCCACCACCTGGCGCAGGCCACCGCCGGAGCGCGTGCCTTCCGTCCAGACGACCACCCCGGCGTGCCCGGGCAGGGCCGGCTCGCCGCGCACGGGGGACTGGCGGGAAAGCGCGAGCGTCGTCTCCGCGGTGCGCAGCAGGGCCGGCGAGACCGCGATGGAAAACCGCTGCGGCAGCTCGACGGCGGTCTCCCGGCGCTCGTCGCCGAGGCGTACGAGGATACGGGCGTCCGCGGTCGGAACGGGCGGGACCTGCCAGTCGATCCGGCGCAGGCTCCGGTCCAGATGCGGCGTGATCCGCACCGGGTAGGTGGCGCCGCCGTCGAGGCTGAGGAACGCCTCCCACTCCTCGGTCCCGGAGAGAGGTTCGAGGGGCTCCCAGGCCAGCTCGGCCGTCGCGCCCGCCACGAGCGTCGCGCCGGCCTGCGGCGCCACCAGCCGGAGAGGCGCGTCCGCAGCCCCCGCCAGCCCCGCGGGAATGAACGCGAGGAGGAAGCAAGCAAGTCGCGTCACCCAACGGCCCATCGATGACCCTGCCGGCATGCTGCGTACTATACAGAGCCCAGCCGCCTGCCGGAAGGCCCGACCCGATGGCAATAAATTTGCACCTCTCTATATGAGAGATCGGCCGAAGCCGGCTCTGAAGGAGAATCCCATGGCCGAAGTCCTCACGCGGTTCCCGGAGCGGCTGCAAGCGACCGGAGGAACGCTCTACACATCGCAAGCCTGCGGCCGGCCGGCCCCCGACGGCGGCTGGGAAGGCTGGATCGAGTTCCTGCCGGACGACGGCTCGCCGGCTCTGCGTTCCCAGCGGGAAACCCGGCAGCCCGATCGCGACGCCCTCCTCTACTGGTCCACCGGCCTGACCCGGGTCTATCTGGAAGGCTCGCTGGAGCGCGCCCTCGATCCCGTGCGCCCCAGGCCCGCCCCTCACCTCGAGCCGGCCTACGAGGGACCGGCGCCGGATCCGTTCGCGAGCTAGCCCGAGCCTGGTACGCCCTTTGTATCTCTCTACGACTGACATTTTTCGGAGGTGGCCGGCAGGGCGTGGTGTGCTCCGTGAAGAAGGCTTGTCTGTATGAAAAAGTTACGCATCGCCCAGGTCGCTCCCTTGTACGAGAGCGTGCCGCCGCAGCTCTACGGCGGCACCGAACGCATCGTCGCCTATCTGACGGACGAGCTGGTCCGCCAGGGGCACGAGGTGACCCTGTTCGCCAGCGGCGACTCGCAGACCGGCGCCCGGCTGGTGGCCTCCTGTACCCGCGCCCTGCGCCTGGATGAGAATCCCAGGGATGCGCTCGCCCAGCACCTGGTCATGATCGAGGAGGTGCTCCGCCACGCGGAGGACTTCGACGTCATTCACTTCCACGTCGACTATCTGCACTTTCCCGCCTCCAGCCGCCAGCGGGTGCCGCACGTCACGACGCTGCACGGACGCCTCGACCTGCCCGATCTCGTGCCTCTCTATCAGGCCTTTCCGGAGATGCCCGTGGTCTCCATCTCGAATTCGCAGCGCGAGCCGCTCTCCTGGCTCAACTGGCAGGGCACGGTGTACCACGGCCTGCCGGAGGACCTCCACGGCTGCCAGGAAGAGCCGGAGGACTATCTGGCGTTCCTCGGCCGCGTCTCTCCCGAGAAGCGCCTCGACCTCGCCATCGAGATCGCCCGGCGGGCCGGCATGCCGCTGCGCATCGCGGCGAAGGTGGATCGGGCGGACGCCGATTACTACCAGGAGGTGATCCGGCCTCTCCTGCGGGGGCCGGGCGTGGAGTTCCTGGGCGAGATCGGCGAAGGGGAGAAGCAGACCTTCCTGGGCCGCGCCCGCGCCCTGCTCTTCCCCATCGACTGGCCGGAGCCCTTCGGCCTGGTGCTCATCGAGGCCATCGCCTGCGGCACGCCGGTGATCGCCTTCCGCCGCGGCTCGGTGCCGGAGGTGCTCGACCACGGCGAGACGGGGTTCATCTGCTCGACCGTCGACGAGGCGGTGGAGGCGGTGGGACGCCTGCCGGAGATCTCCCGCCAGGGCTGCCGGCGGGTCTTCGAGCGGCGCTTCACCGCCGCCCGCATGGCGCGGGATTACGTTGACATCTACCAGCGAGAGAGCGAAGGGGCCGTCGATGGAAGAAGAGATCATTCAGATCAAGGAACAGTTCTACATCCTCGCCACCAGCTCGCGGGCTGGTGACCGGACGCGGGTCCTCAAGCACGGCGAGAGCTTCGCGGTCTTCGACCGCAGCGGCGCCATCCGGCCTTTGGGGATGTCCGAGATGGGGCTCTTCCACGAGGGCACGCGCTTCCTCAGCGGCTTCGAGCTGCTCCTCGAAAATCAGCGTCCCCTGCTGCTGAGCTCCACCGTGCGGCGCGACAACGCGCTGATCGTCGACCTCACCAATCCGGATTTCACGGCGCCTCCCGTCGGGCCGCTGGCGCGCGACGCGATCCACGTTTTCTCCACGACTTTCCTGTGGGAGGGCGCCTGCTACTCGCGGTTCCGCTTCCACAACTACTCCCCGCGCGCGCTCGACCTCCACCTCTCGCTGCGCTTCGCGGCGGACTACGCGGACATCTTCGAGATCCGCGGCACCCCGCGGCAGCGCCGGGGCCACAAGCTCGACGCCGCCGTGGGCCGTAGCTCGGCGGTGCTCGGCTACGAGGGGCTGGACGGCCGGGTGCGGCGCACCCGGCTCCACTTCTCCCCTGCCCCGCACGAGCTGACCGATGCGCTGGCTTCGTTCCGCTTCCATCTGCGGCCGCGCGCCGAAGAGAGCCTCGACGTCACCGTCTCCTTCGAGTCCGGCCGCGAGGCGCCGCGCACGTTCAGCTTCGGCAAGGCCCTGGAGCGGTCGGTGGCGACCCTCGAAGCGCGGCGGACCTGCTGCGCCACCGTCGAGACCTCCAATCTGCGGTTCAACGAGTGGCTCGAGCGCTCCGCCGCCGATCTCACCATGATGGTCACCGAAACGCCGCACGGCCTCTATCCGTACGCCGGCGTGCCATGGTTCAGCACCGTGTTCGGCCGCGACGGGATCCTCACCGCGTACGAGATGCTGAGCCTCGATCCGTCGCTGGCGCGCGGCGTCCTCGCCTTCCTCGCCGCCACGCAGGCGAGCGAGGTGATCCCCGCCAAAGACGCCGAGCCGGGCAAGATCCTCCACGAGCTGCGCAAGGGAGAGATGGCCGCTCTCGGCGAGGTGCCCTTCGGCAGCTACTACGGCACCATCGACGCCACGCCGCTCTTCGTCATGCTCGCCGGCGCCTACTGGCGGCGCACCGGCGATCTCGCCTTCATCGACTCCATCTGGCCCAACGTCGAGCGCGCCTTCGCCTGGATCGACGACTACGGCGATCTCGACGGCGACGGCTTCGTCGAGTACTCGCGCCGTTCGCGCAACGGCCTCACCCACCAGGGATGGAAGGATTCGGTGGACGCCATCTTCCACCGCGACGGCACGCTGGCCGAGGGGCCGATCGCGCTCTGCGAGGTCCAGGGCTACGTCTACGCCGCCCGCCGACAGGCCGCCGAGCTGGCCCGCGCGCTGGGAGACGCCGCGCGCGCGGAGGGGCTGGAGCGCCGGGCCGAGGAGCTGCGCGAGAGCTTCGAGCGGGCCTTCTGGAGCGAGGACCTGTCGACCTACTGCCTGGCGCTCGACGGCGAGAAAAAACGCTGCGAGGTGCGGGCTTCCAACGCCGGCCACTGCCTGTTCACCGGCATCGCCAGCCCGCAGCGCGCCTGGCGGGTGACCCATACGCTGCTCAACGAATCATCCTTCTCCGGCTGGGGCATCCGCACCGTGGACGCCAACGAGGCGCGGTACAATCCGATGTCCTACCACAACGGCTCCGTCTGGCCGCACGACAACGCCATCGTCTCCCTGGGAATGGCGCGCTACGGCCGCAAGGACGGCGCGGCGAAGGTGCTGCGCGGGCTCTTCGAAGCCAGCCACCATTTCGACCTCCACCGCATGCCCGAGCTGTTCTGCGGCTTCCGGCAGAGAGCCAACGAAGGTCCG
>DATBGJ010000430.1:0-2166 GCA_036558045.1 Thermoanaerobaculia bacterium | reverse complement strand
TGCCGGGGCGCTGGCGGACGATCACCGAGCCGGCGGCGCGCACCGTGGCGCCGTTCGGCAGGGCGTCGAGGCCGGAGGCGGGAGTGACTCCCTTCTGTGCGAGCTGCGCGCGCATGTAGCTCAGCGGGTGGGGTCCCAAGGTGAGGTGGCTGCCGGTGTAATCCGCGCGGGTTTCTTCGAGAGGAGTCATCTCCGACAGGGGCGAGGGCTCCGGATCGGTCAGGCGGTCGAGCAGGGGACCGGCGGGCTTGCTCAACCGCGCCACCTGCCAGAGAGCGGCGCGGCGGGTGAGCCCGAAGCCGGCGAGGGCGCCGACCGAGGCGAGGATCTGGAACTCGTTCTCGTGCAGGTCGCAGCGGCGGGAGAGGTCCTCGGCGTCCGCGAACGGCGCCTTCGCCTGCTCGGTCTCGATGGACAGGGCGGCTTTCGCGCGTACTCCTCTGACGAACTTGAACCCCAGGCGGATGGCTCCCACCGGCTCCGCTTCGCGGTCCTCCCAACGGCACAGCAGGCCCGAGCGCTGCACGTCCACCGGCCGGATCTCGATGCCGTGGCGCTGGGCGTCCTTGACCAGCGTCGCCGGGTGGTAGAAGCCCATGGGCCAGGCGTTGAGGATCCCCAGGTAGAAGGCGGTGGGATGGTGGGCCTTGAGCCAGGCGCTGGCGTAGGCGATGAGGGCGAAGCTCGCGGCGTGCGACTCCGGAAAGCCGTAGAGGGCGAAGGCGGTGACCGCCTGCACGATCTCCTCCTGGGGCTTGCCGGTGATCCCCCGCTCGGCCATGCCGCGGCGCAGCCTCTCGACGAGGGCCTGCATGCGCTCGACGGAGCGCTTGGCGCCCATGGCGCGCCGCAGCTCCTCGGCCTCGCCGCCGGAGAAGCCCGCCGCCACCATGGCGATGCGCAGGAGCTGCTCCTGGAAGATCGGCACGCCGAGCGTCCGTTGCAGGAAGGGCTCGAGGCTCGGGTGCGCATAGGTGACCGGCTGGCGGCCGTTCCGCCGCTCGAAATAGGGGTTCGCCAGGTTGCCGAGGATGGGGCCGGGACGGATGATGCCCACCTGGATGACGAGGTCGTAGAACTTCTCCGGATGGTTGCGCGGCAGCGAGGCCATCTGCGCCCGGCTCTCCACCTGGAAGACGCCCACCGTATCCGCCCGCTGGAGCATGCGGTATACCGCCGGATCGTCCGGCGGCAGGTGGGCGAGGTCTACGTGGACCCCTTCGCGCGCGCGGATGGTGGGCACCATCTCCTCCAGCGCGGCGAGCATGCCGAGCCCCAGCAGGTCCACCTTGATGATCCCGAGATCGGCGCAGTCGTCCTTGTCCCACTGGATGACGACGCGGCCCGGCATGGCGGCGGGCTCGAGCGGCACGATCTCGTCGAGGCGGCCGGCGGCCATCACCATGCCGCCGGTGTGCTGCCCCAGGTGGCGGGGGAGGTTGTGGATGCGCGTCCACTGGTCCGCGAAGAGGCGCGCCCGCCGCTCCTCGGGATCGAGGCCGGCGGCGGTCAGCTCGGCGGCGAGCGGCCGCTTGTCGCCGCTGGAGACGTCGTAGCTCCAGTTGCCGAGCTGGCGGGCGAGCTTGTCGATCTGCTCCTCGGAGTAGCCGAAGACCTTGGCCACCTCGCGGGTGGCCGAGCGGTCGCGGTAGGTGATGACGGTGGCGGTCATCGCCGCGCCGTGCGGGCCGTAGCGCTGGTAGACGTACTGGATGACGCGCTCGCGCTGATCGCCGGAGGGCAGGTCGAGGTCGATGTCCGGCCACTCGCCGCGCTCCTCGGAGAGGAAGCGCTCGAAGAGCAGGTCCATCTTCACCGGATCGACGGCGGTGATCGACAGCGCGTAGCAGACGGCGCTGTTGGCGGCCGAGCCGCGGCCTTGCGCCAGGATGCCTTCGCGCAGGCAGAACTGCACGATGTCCCAGACGATGAGGAAGTAGCCGGCGAGGTCGAGCTTCTCGATGAGGTCCAGCTCCTTCTGGATCTGCGCCTGGTGGCGGGCGGTCAAGGGCCGGAAGCGGGCGCGGGCGCCGTTCCAGGTGATGTGGCGCAGGAAGGAGGCCGGCGTCTCATCCGGCGGCAGGGGATATTCGGGGAAGCGGTAGCCGAGATTGGCGAGCGTGAAGTCGAGCGCCGCGGCCAGCTCCGCGCTCGCCGCCAGCGCCT
>DATBGJ010000429.1:0-8156 GCA_036558045.1 Thermoanaerobaculia bacterium | reverse complement strand
TGCGCGATCAGCCAGGGGCCGATGAGCCCGTGCGCGCCGAAGAGGAGGACGAAGATCATGCCCGCGATCACCGGCGAGACGCTGAACGGCAGGTCGATCAAGGTGATCAACAGGTTCTTGCCGGGGAAGCGGAACTTGGTGATCGCCCAGGCGGCGGCCAGGCCGAAGAGGAGGTTCGCCGGCACCGCGATGGCGGCCGCGATCAAGGTGAGGCGCACCGCCGCCAGGGCCACCGGCTCGCGGATCGCCGCGAGATACGTGGCGAAGCCGTCCGCCAGCGCCTTGGCGAAGACCAGCGCCAGGGGGACGAAGAGAAAGAAGCCCAGGAACAGCAGGGCCGTCCCGATGAGGAGCCAGCGCACGAGGCGCGGCTCGGCGACGGACGCATGGGGTGCTCGGCTCATTTCATTCTCCATCCTCAGTCGGGACGCAGCCGCCGCCCACGGCGCCAGGCCAGGAAATTGATCAGCAGCAGCAGGCTGAACGAGACGAGCAGGAAGACGAGGGCGATCGCCGTGGCGCCCGGGTAGTCGAACTGCTCCAGCTTGATCATGATCAGCAGCGGCACGATCTCCGATTTCATCGGCATGTTGCCGGCGATGAAGATCACCGAGCCGTATTCGCCGAGGGCGCGGGCGAAGGCGAGCACGAAGCCGGTGAGCGCGGCCGGCAGCAGCTCGGGAAAGAGCACCCGCCGGAAGGTTTGCCAGCGGCCGGCGCCGAGGCTGGCGGCGGCCTCCTCCACTTCCGGATCGAGATCGGCGAGCACCGGCTGCACGGTGCGCACCACGAACGGCAGGCCGATGAAGGTGAGGGCCACCACCACGCCGAGGCGGGTGTAGGCCACCTCCACCCCCAGCGGCGCGAGCCAGCGGCCGATCCAGCCGTTCTTGGCGTACAGCGTGGCGAGCGCGATGCCGGCCACCGCCGTGGGCAGGGCGAAGGGGAGGTCGACCAGGGCGTCGACGAGCCGCCGGCCGGGGAAGCGGTAGCGCTCGAGCACCCAGGCGACGAGCAGGCCGAAGACGGCGTTGATCGCCGCCGCGGCGAAGGCGGCGCCGAGGCTGAGGCGGTAGGCGGCGAGCGCCCGCGGGCTGCCGACGGTCTGCCAGAAGCCGCTCCAGGTCATCGTCGCCGTCTTCAGGAAGACGGTCGACAGCGGGATGAGGATCAGCAGGCCGAGGTAGAGCAGCGTGAAGCCCAGGGAGAGGCCGAAGCCGGGGAGGACGCTGCCGCCCCGGAAGCGCCTGCCCTGGCGCCTCGCCGCGACCGGCAACGGAGAGGGAAGGTCCATCTACCGTCCCGCGCCGTAGATCTGGTCGAAGACGCCGCCGTCGGCGAAGTGGGTCTGCTGCGCCTTGGCCCAACCGCCGAAGACCTCGCCGATGGTGAAGAGCTGCACCTGCGGGAACTGGGCGGCGTACCTCGCGGCCACGGCCTGGTTGCGCGGCCGGTAGTAATGCCGCGCCGCGATCTCCTGCCCCTGCGGCGTGTAGAGGTATTGCAGATAGGCGGTCGCCACCTGGACGGTCTTGTGCCTGGCGGCCACCTTGTCCACCACCGCCACCGGCGGCTCGGCGAGGATGCTCACCGAGGGCGCGACGATCTGGAGATCTCCCTTGCCGAGCTGCTTGACGGCCAGCAGCGCCTCGTTCTCCCAGGCGATGAGCACGTCACCGATGCCGCGCTCGACGAAGGTCACCGTCGCGCCGCGGGCGCCGGTGTCGAGGATCGGCACGTTCTTGTAGATGCGGGCCACGAAGTCCTTCGCCTTGGCCGGATCGTTGCCGAATTTGCGCAGGGCGAAGCCCCACGCCGCGAGGTAGTTCCAGCGGGCGCCGCCCGAGGTCTTGGGATTGGGCGTGATCACGGATACGCCCGGCCGCGCAAGGTCGTTCCAGTCGCGGATCTTCTTCGGGTTCCCCTTGCGCACCAGGAAGACGATCGTCGAGGTGTAGGGAGCGGCGTTGTTGGGCAGGCGCGACTGCCAGTTCCTGGCGATCAGCCCGGACCTGGCGATGGCGTCGACGTCGTAGGCGAGGGCGAGGGTGACGACGTCCGCCTCCAGCCCGTCGACCACCGAGCGGGCCTGCTTGCCCGAGCCGCCGTGCGACTGCTGGACGGTGACGTCCTTGCCGGTCTTCGCCTTCCAGGCCTTGGCGAAGGCGGCGTTGAAGTCCTGGTAGAGCTCGCGCGTCGGATCGTAGGAGACGTTGAGCAGCTTGACCTGGGCCGCCGCCGGGCCCGCGGCGAGGCTCAGGAGCAGGAGGAGCAGCGGAAGAGCGCAGCGTAGTCTCATGATGAGTTTCCTTTCTCGGTGTCCGATCCCGCCGGTACCTTTCCTCTCAGCGTCGCCGCGCCGCCGGCCCTCACCTCCCCTACCCCTTTGGTCTTTCTCCCCTCTCTCCCCCGGGGAGAGAGGGGCCGGGGGAGTGAGGGGCGCCGGCGCGGCGACGCTGAGAGGAAAGGTACCGGCGGAATCGGCGAGCGTTCACGACACGGCCTCCGGCGAGCGGACGATCAAGACCGGCCGCGGCGACACCTCCTGCAGCAGCCGGCCGACGACGACGCCGACCGCGATCCGGCGGTCCCTGCCCGGCAGCGGCGCGCCGAGCACGAGGAGATCGTGGCCGCCCTCCGCGAGCTGGGCGAGGATCTGCTCGCGCACGGCGCCGCGGCGGATGCTGGTGGCCACGGCGACGCCCATGCGCTTCAACGTGCGGGCGCTGCCGGCGAGGAAACGCTCGGCCAGGGCCTCTTCCCGCGGGCCGGCCCCCGGCGGCAGGACGGTGAGGATGGTCGCCGCCGCTCCCAGGTGGCGGGCGAGCCGGCCGGTGAAAGAGACGTCCTCCTTGCCCGGCTCGCCCACGGCGACGCAGATGAGCAGCCGCTCCGGCGCCTGCGCAGGGGCCTCGGGAGGCACGAGCAGCAGGTGATGATGGCCGGCCGCCAGCACCTCTTCCGCCAGCTCGCCGCCCTCTTTGGGAGGCGGGCTCAGGATCACCAGGTCGGCGGGCCGGCGGGAGACCTCGTCCATCACCGCCTGGGCCGGCGAGCCCCAGCTCGGGCGCGCCTCGACGGCGGCGATGCCGCTGCCGAGCAGCTCCTTCGCCTCCTGCAGGACGGCTTCTCCGGCCTCGCCCGCCGCGCCGGCGGCCAGCACGGAGACGCGGGCCTGGGAACGGCGGGCCAGCTCGCCGCCGAGGGCGAGGGCGGCGCGCGCGCGCGGCGAGCCCTCGGCGAGCAGCAGGAAGCGCAGCCCCGGATGGACCAGCGCGTGGACCCGCTGCACGCCGACCCACGTCGAGTCGCCCGGCCGCAGCGGGAAGCGCCGCGCCTGGTCCTGCGGGCGGGTGGCCTCGATCCACACCTCGTCGCTGCCGAACGGCACGGGCGGCGCGATGGTGCGCACCCCCGGCAGCGGCGGCAGGCGCAGGCGGAGACGCTCGAAGGAGCCGATGAACGAGCGCTCCTCCACCACCGCCTGGCCGAGGAGGGGCGAGGAGACCTCCGCCGCCGCGTCGCGCAGGGAGACGTCCTCCGGCCGGAAGAGGACCTGCACCCGCCGTCCGCCCTCCGGCGGCTCGGCCCGCGTCGACAACGGGAACTGCACCGGCCCCAGGCGCACCCCTTCCGCCGTGGCCTCCCCCACCATCAGGTTGGCGGTGCCGAGGAAGGTGGCGACGAACTCCGTCTCCGGGCGCAGGTACAGCTCTTCCGGCGGTCCCGCCTCCAGCAGGCGCCCGAAGCTGAGCACCGCCAGGCGGTCCGCCAGCTCGAAGGCCTCCTCTTGGTCGTGGGTGACGAACAGGGTGGTGATGCGCAGCTCGCGCTGGATCTCGCGGATCGTCCGCCGCAGCTCGGCGCGCACCTTGGCGTCCAGGGCTCCGAACGGCTCGTCGAGCAGCAGCACCTCCGGCTGGTGGGCCAGGGCGCGGGCGAGCGCGACCCGCTGCTGCTGGCCGCCGGAGAGCTGGCGCGGCATGCGGCCGCCGAGGCCGGCGAGCCCCACCAGCTCCAGCAGCTCGTCGCGCCGTTGCCGCCGCTGGGCCGCCGGCACGCCGCGCACGGCCAGCGCGAACTCCACGTTCTCCTTCACCGGCATGCCGCGGAACAGGGCGTAGCTCTGGAACACGAAGCCGACGCCGCGCCGGGCCGGCGGCAGGTCGGTGACGTCGCGCCCGTGGAGCAGCACGCGGCCGGCGTCGACCTCGGAGAGGCCGGCGATCATGCGCAGCAGCGTGCTCTTGCCGCTCCCCGAGGAGCCCAGCAGCACGAACAGCTCGCCGTCGCCGACCTCCAGGGACACGGCGTTGACCACCGGATGGCCGCCGTAGCGCTTGGTCAGGTCCGTCAGGACGATCGACATGCCTCACCTCTCCGCGGACGCCGGACGCGTCCTGAGCCTGGAAGCATAGGGACCGCAGGTAACACCGTCAGTCGCAGACCGGTGACAAAAAACCGCGAATCTGGAACCTGCGGGAGTGACAAGAACGCCGCTTTGAGTTTTTTTGTCCCCTTTTTGCTGCCCCGAGGCAACCTATTCTTTGAGAGAGATTCTCTTACTTGCTTTTTGAAGGGAGTCAGACGTGGATGAGAGGACCCCGTCGGAGGGGAAGAGGGATTTCCTCGGCTCGCAGCTTTCCCGCCAGGAGGCCCGCGAAGTCGTACGCCGGATGCTCGCGGGCTCGCCGCGACGGCCGTTCCCACCCGACCTCAGACACAAGCGCCGCGGCGCCGCGGCGGACGGCGACGACGCCCGCTACGACAAGGCCTTTCTCGACACCGAGCGCCGCCTGACGGAAGCCCAGGAGCAGTCCAAGCGGGAGCGGCAGCTCGCGGGCGTGCAGTGGTCTTCCTTGGTGACCCATCCGCCGGCGCGCCGGCTGGTGATGGTGCTCAACGACGGGCGCCTGCACCATTGGGGGCTCTACGACCTCTTCGTCGAGAAGAGCCGCGACGCCGCCGCGGACGATCCCGCGGCCGCCGTGAACCTGGCCGTCCTGGCGCTGGCGGTCGCCGAGCGCCTGGACGCCCGGGTCTATGGCACCGCGCGCGTGGCGGACTTCAAGACCGCCGCCCTCGTCGTCCTCGGCGATGCCCGCCGGCTCGCCGGCGACCTGGCGGGGGCCCGGCTGGCCATCAGCCAGGCCCGGATCAATCTCGAGATGGGCACCGGCGACCTGCTGGAGGAAGCCGGCCTCCTCGGCGCGCTGGTCAACCTGCTCTGCGACCTCGGGGAGTACAAGAAAGCCGCCGAGACGCTCGAGCGGGCCAACGCCCTGTACCGGCGGCTGGGCGATCCCCGCCTGGAGGGAGTCGCCGTTCCGCGCCCCGCCGCGGCCGAGGAGGACGGCGAGGACCGGCAGGACAAGGCGGGGTAGCCGCCCCCTCACTCCCCCAAGGGCCTGTGAATTTATCGGGGGATCTGCCCTCCGAAGCCCTCACTCCCCTGGCCCCTCTCTCCCCGGCGCGGCAACGGCGCGCCCCTACACGCGTATACACTCCGCCGCATGCGCCTCGCCGCCACCTGCGTCCTCGGCCTGGAGGAGATCCTGGAGGGGGAGCTGCTGGGCTTAAGCGCGCGCGCGGTTCAGCGCCAGCGGGGCGCTGTTTCATTCAGCGGCGACTGGCGGGATTGCTGGCGGGCCAACTGGCGGCTGCGCACGGCCAACCGGGTGCTCGTCGAGCTGGCTTCCTGGGAGGCGAAGGATGGGCCCGCTCTCGCCGCCGGCGCGCGCGACCTCGCCGCGGGGAGATCCCGTCCGCGGCAGGATCTCGATCTCCCCTCCCTCCTTCACCCGGACCGCAGCTTCGCCATCCACGCCACCTCGGCGGGCTCCGAGGTGCGGGACACGCGCTGGGCGGCCCTCTCCCTCAAGGACGGCCTGGTGGACGGCCAGCGGGAGCGCTGGGGCCGGCGCTCCGACGTGGACCGCAAGGATCCGGACCTCCATCTGCGCCTGCGCCTGCACGGCGACCAGGCGACCCTGCTGCTCGACACCTCCGGCGAGCCGCTCGACCGCCGCGGCTACCGGGCGGTCACCATCGCCGCGCCGGTGCGCGAGCAGCTCGCCGCCGCCTGCGTCCTCGCCGCCGGCTGGGACGGCCGCGGCCCCGTGGTGGACCCCATGTGCGGCTCCGCCACGCTGCTCGTCGAAGCGGCCTGGTTCGCCCTCGGCTGGCCGCCGGGCCGCCTCCGCCGCCACTGGGCTTTCGAACGCCTGCCCGGCTACGATCCCGCGGCGTTCACCGAGATCCTCCAGGAGCCCCTGCCCGCCCATGACCCGGCCGTGCGCCTCTTCGGCAACGACACCTCGGCCGAGGCCCTGGCGGCGGCGCGGGCGAACCTGGAGCGCGCCAACCTCCTCGACCGCGCCGTCCTCTCGCGCGGCGACGCCGCGACCTTCGAGCCGCCGGCGGGCCCCGGCCTGGTGGTGGTCAATCCGCCGCACGGCGAGCGCCTGGGCACCGCGGCCGGGCGCTGGCGGGAGCTGGGGGATCTCCTGAAGCGGCGTTTCAAGGGGTGGCAGGCCGCCGTGCTCGCCGGCGGCGAGGACCGCGGCAAGCACATCGGCCTGCGCCCGCGCCGCCGCATCCCGGTGATGAACGGGCCGCTGGAGGCGCGGATCCTCGTCTTCGATCTCTATTGAAGCGGGCTACAGGCTGCGCTTCTTGGCGCGCAGGCCCCGCCGGCTGCCGCCTTCCTTGCGGGGCTTGAAGTTGCCGCGGTTGAAGCCGCCGCCGAAGCCGGGACTGCCGCCGCCGAAGTCGTCGCCGCCGCCGAAGTTGGGTGCGGGATTGAAGTCGCCGCGGTCGCCGCCGCCGTAGCCGCCGCGGCCGCCGCTGTAGCCACCGCCATAGCCGCCGCCGCGCGGACCGCCGGGCGTGCGCTCGCGGGCCTCGTTGACGTTCAGGTTGCGGCCCTGGAACTCGAAGGCGTTGAACTGCTGGATCGCCTTCTGCGCCTCCTCGTCCGTGCTCATCTCGACGAAGCCGAAGCCGCGGGAGCGGCCGGTGGCGCGGTCCATCATCACCATGGCCGAATCAACCGTGCCGGCCTGGCCGAACAGCTCGCGCAGGTCGTCGTCGTTGGTCTTGAAATTGAGGTTCCCGACGAAGAGCTTCTTTCCCATTCTCTGTCGCTCCTGGCCTCGCGAGGCCGTGTTTCCGAGCCGACCCACTGCCGCCGGCATCACCGTGTTCGAGGGCGGTTGAGTCTCTGGCCGCGGCGCGACAAAGACGGACGCCTCCCTGTCTTAGGACTCATAAAGATAGCAGAGAGGGCAGGCGGCCGCAAACCGCCTACCCTAGAATGGCCCCCGCATGAACGTCGTCGGCATTTCCGCCTTCTTTCACGAGTCGGCCTGCTGCCTGCTGCGCGACGGCCGCCTGGCGGCCGCGGCGGAGGAGGAGCGGTTCTCGCGGGTCAAGCACGATCCCCGGCTGCCCGTCGCCGCCTTCCGCTGGTGCCTGCGCCGCGGCGGTCTCGGCATCGCCGACGTCGACTGCGTCGCCTATTACGAGTCGCCGGCGAAGAAGCTGGACCGCCAGCTCCGGGCGGGCGCGCCGGCGGCCGCGGCGGGCGATGCCGCCTGGATGGACCCGGGCCGGCCGGAGCGCGCCATCCGCGAGGGCCTGGGTTACGAGGGCCCTTTCCTCACCTTCGACCACCACCTCGCCCATGCCGCCAGCGCCTTCTTCTTCTCCGGCTTTCCCGAGGCAGCGGTGCTCACCGTGGACGGCGTCGGCGAGTGGGCCACCACTACCTACGCCCGAGCGGCTGGAACGGCGATCGAGCCCTTCGCGGAGGTCGCGTTTCCGCATTCGCTCGGCCTGCTCTACTCCACCCTCACTTCCTACCTGGGTTTCGCGGTCAACGACGGCGAGTACAAGGTGATGGGGCTCGCTCCCTACGGCGAGCCGCGCTACGTCGGCGAGATGCGCCAGCTCGTCTCCTCCACGGCGGACGGGCAGTACCGGCTCGCCCTGGACTACTTCGATTTCATCCGCGGCCCGCGCATGTACTCCGACGCCCTGCCCCGTCTCTTCGGCCGGCCGCCGCGGCGCCGGGACGAGGAGATCGCGCCGTTTCATCAGGACGTGGCGCGGAGCCTCCAGGCGGTGCTGGAGGAGATCCTGCTGGAGAAGGTCCG
>DATBGJ010000428.1:0-2838 GCA_036558045.1 Thermoanaerobaculia bacterium | reverse complement strand
TGCCTGCCCTTCAATCCCTTCACCGAGACGCCGGTCGAGGGCGTGAACTGGGTGAAGGGGACGGACTTCGGCAAGGCGATCAACCCGCTCGGCTTCCAGCAGCCCCGGACGTATCGGATCGGACTGGGCGTGCGGTTCTAGAAGCTAGCCCAGAGGTTTGTCTCAGGGGCGGCCACAAGGGCCGCCCCCTACGTTTTTTCACCCGCCGTCTCCGCCAGCCGAGCCAGGGCCGTCCGCCAGCGGTTCCGGTAGCTCTCCCAGATGGTGAGGCCGGCCGACAGCGGCAGGCGCTGAAAGCCTTCCTGCAGGACGTCGATCTCACAGCCGCCCGCGGCGGCGTGGAGGCGAAAGGTCAGCCGCGTGGCGGCGGGCCAGCCGGCGTCCAGCCTCTCGAAGGCGAGGACCCAGACTTCGGGAGGATTCATCTCGACCGTCCGGCCGCGCTCGCGCCACGGGCCTGCGGGAGGATCGACCCTCGGGCTGCCGCCTCTGAGACGGAGAAGGTCTCCGTCCATCTCCGCCTCCTCAGCCAGCCACAGCGCCAGCTTCGCCGGCTCGGTCAGCCACGCCCAGGCGTCCTCGCACGGCAACGCCAGCGCCTGCCGCCTGCGGAGCTGCACGCCGGGGATGTCGCCCTCGCGGATCGCTTCCATCGTGCCGCTCAGTCCAGGAGATCGCGGAGCGCGGCCAACGCCTCCGGGTGGCGGAAGACGTAGCCCTGCTCCAGCAGACGGTGCGGCACCGCCCGCTGCCCGTAGAGCAGCATGTCCGCCATCTCGCCGAGGACGAGGCGCAGCGCGAGGCTTGGCGCGGGCATCAGGCTCGGCCGGTGCAAGGTCTTGCCGAGCACGCGGCTGAAGTCGCGGTTGGTGAGCGGCCGGGGGGCGGTGAGGTTGAAGGGGCCGCGGGCGTCCTCGCGCTCCAGCAGGAAGCGGATCGCGCCCACCTCGTCCGCGATGTGGATCCAGGGGAACCACTGCCTGCCGCTGCCGAGCGGTCCGCCCGCCAACAGGCGGAAAGGCAGGGCCATGCGCGGCAGGGCGCCGCCCGCGTTGCTCAGCACCACGCCGGTGCGCAGCACGGCCCGGCGGACGCCCAAGGCCTCGACCTCGGCCGTGGAGGCCTCCCAATCCACGCAGACCTGCGCCAGAAAGTCGTCGCCGGGAGGGCGCGACTCGGTCGCTATCGCATCGCCGGAGCGGCCGTAGTAGCCGACGGCGGAGCCCTGGAGCAGCACGCACGGCTTCCCGGCCGCCTGTTTGATGGCCGCCAGCACCGCCTTCCCCGCGTCGACGCGGCTCTCCCGGATGCGCCGCTTCTTCGCCGCGGTCCAGCGCCCGGTGCCGATGCTCTCGCCGGCCAGATTGACGATCGCCGTGCCGCCGTCGAGCAGGTCGGCCCATCCCGCGGCCGTCCGGCCGTCCCACTGCACGGCGCGCGTGTTGGGCGGCAGCGGCGCCTTGGCCGGATCGCGGGTGAGGACGACCACCTCGTGCCCCGCCTCTCCCAGGTCATGCGCCAGGGCGCTGCCGATCAGACCCGTACCGCCGGTGATGACGACCCGCATGCCCCGACCTCCTTTGGCTTCAGACCGCCGCCAGCTCCTCCTCCAGGAGCTGGCGCTGGTGCAGCTCGGCGTAGATGCCGCCGGCGGCGATGAGCTGGGAATGGGTGCCGCGCTCGACGATGCGGCCGTGGTCGAGCACCAGGATGACGTCCGCCTCCTGCACCGTCGAGATGCGGTGCGAAACCAGGAAGACCGTGCGCCCGCGGAAGACCGTGCGCAGATTGGCCAGGATCTCCTCCTCGGTCTGCGTGTCCACCGCGGAGAGGCAGTCGTCGAGCAGCAGGATGCGCGGCTCCCGCAGCAGCGCCCGCGCCAGCGCCACCCGCTGCTTCTGGCCGCCGGAGAGGGTGAGACCCCGCTCGCCCACGACGGTGTCGAGCCCGTTGGGAAAGGCCGCGAGGTCGGGCGCGAGCCCCGCCAGCCGCGCCGCTTCGGCCACTTCCTGCGGGCTCGCTTCCGGCCGGCCGAGCGCGACGTTCTCGTGGATCGTCGCCGAGAACAGGAACGTCTCCTGCGGCACCATGCCGACGGCCGCACGGAGACGCGCGAGCGGCAGCCGCCGCACGTCGGCGCCGTCCACCCGCAGCGTGTTCTCCGGCGGCTCGATCAGCCGCGGAATGAGCGACAGCAGCGTGCTCTTGCCCGCGCCGGTGCGGCCGACGACGGCGACCGTCTGTCCGGCCGCGGCGCGGAAATCGACCTCCTGCAGCACCGGCTCGGCGCCCTCCTGATAGGCAAAGGTGAGATTGCGGAAGGTCACCTCTCCCTGGATCGCGCCGGGCTCGACCAGCGGCTCCTCGTCGCGGATGGCTGGCATGCTATCGAGGATCTCGCGGATGCGCAGCAGCGAGGCGGTGCCGCGCTGCGCCAGGTTCACCACCCAGCCGAGCGCGATCATCGGCCACACCAGCTTGGCGAGCAGGAGTTGGAACGAGAAGAACTCCCCCACCGTGATGCGGCTGCGGATCACCAGCAGGCCGCCGTACCAGAGCACCGCCGCGAAGCCGAGGCCGATGAGCAGTTGCAGCAGGGGATGGAACGCCGTCGACCAGGCGGCGAGCCGGCGGTTGCCCTCCAGATACGCGCGGTTGACCCGCCCGAGCTCCTCCTCCTCCCGATCCTCGCGGGCGTAGGCGCGCACCACCCGCACGCCGGCGAGGCTCTCCTGCACGCGCGCCGAGATGTCCGCAAAGTTCCCCTGCACGCCCGAGAACAGCGTGTGGATGCGGCCGCCGAACAGGTTGGTGGAGAACGCCACCAGCGGCATGGTG
>DATBGJ010000427.1:0-12973 GCA_036558045.1 Thermoanaerobaculia bacterium | reverse complement strand
GGACGGTCGCATCGTGCGCTCGGGCGGCAAGGAGCTGGCCCTGGAGCTCGAAGAGAAGGGCTACTCCTGGCTCGACGGCATGGCGCCGGAGCGGCCGGCCCCGCCGACACCGCAGCCGGTGGGAGCGTGAAGAGGACCGCCATGCCTGCGACGGAGATTCGCGAGAACACATTGACGGGCGCCGCCGGATATCTCGCCGAGTTCGAGCGCTTCCAGCGCGAGCTGCCTGCCGGTGAGCCGGCGGCGGTCCAGGCGCTGCGGCGGCTGGCGATCGAGCGCTTCGCCGCGCTCGGCTTCCCCACCTCCCGCCAGGAGGAGTGGCGGCAGACCAACGTGGTGCCGATCGCCCAGGGCGCCTTCCAGCGGCCGGAGAGCGATTCCGAGGCCGTGCAAGCGGAGCAGATCGCGCCTTACGATTTCGCCGCTGCGGCGCGGCTGGTCTTCGTGGACGGGCGCTTCTCGGCCCGGCTCTCCTCGCTGGACAACCTCCCCGCCGGCACGATCGCGACGGGTCTGGCGCAAGCCCTGGAGCGCGCGCCGGAGAAGGTCGAGCCCTGGCTTGGTCAGCTCGCCCGCTTCGAGAGCCATCCCTTCGTGGCGTTGAACACGGCGTTCCTGCGCGACGGCGCCTTCCTCTGGGTGCCGCGGAACGCGATCGTGGGTCCGATCCACCTGCTCTTCCTGTCTTCCTCCGAGAACGGCCGCGGCACCGTGTCGTTTCCGCGCAACCTGATCGTGACGGGCGAAGGCAGCCAGCTCACCGTGGTGGAGACCTACGCCGGTACCGGCGCCTACTTCAACTGCCCGGTGACAGAGCTGGCAGTGGGAGCGAACTCGGTGGTGGATCACTACAAGGTGCAGCGCGAGAGCCGCGACGCCTTTCACATGGCGACGTTCCAGCTCCACGGCGACCGCGACTGCGTGCCCAGCTCGCACTCGATCTCCCTCGGCGGCGCCCTGGTGCGCAACGACGTCAACGCCGTGCTCGACGGCGAGGGGATCGACTGCATCTTGAACGGCCTCTACCTGCTGGACGGCAGCCAGTTCGTGGACAACCACATGCGCGTGGAGCACGCCAAGCCCCACTGCGCGAGCCACGAGCTCTACAAGGGCGTGCTCGACGGCAAGGCGCGGTCGATCTTCAACGGCCTGATCCACGTCCACAAGGGGGCGCAGAAGACCGACGCCAAGCAGTCGAACCGCAACCTGTTGCTGTCGCGCGACGCGGTGGCCAACTCCAACCCGCAGCTCGAGATCTACGCCGACGACGTCAAGTGCACCCACGGCTCGACGGTCGGCCACCTCGACGACGACGCCATCTTCTATCTGCGCTCCCGCGGCATCGGCGCCGAGGCGGCGCGCAGCCTGCTGACCTATGCCTTCGCCAGCGACGTCGTGGAGCGCATCAAGGTCGAGCCGGTGCGCCGCGACCTCGAGGAGTTCCTCTTCGGCCGCCTGCCCATGGGCGAAGTCGTGCGGCAGGCGGTGTAGGAGGCGGCGTGAACGCTGCGATTCTCCACGAACGGACGGTTTCCCCCGCCTACGACCTCGCGCAGGTCCGCGCGGATTTCCCCATCCTCTCCACCACCGTCGCCGGCCGGCCCCTGGTCTATCTCGACAACGCCGCCTCGGCGCAGAAGCCGCGCGCCGTGCTGGAGGCGATCGCCGGCTGCTACGGCGGCTATTACGCCAACGTCGAGCGCGGCGTCCACACCCTCTCCCAGCGCTCGACCGAGGCGCGCGAGAAGGCGCGCGAGACTGTGCGCCGCTTCCTCAACGCGCCGAGCGCCCACGAGGTGGTCTTCGTGCGCGGCACCACCGAGGCGATCAACCTGGTGGCCGCGAGCTGGGGGCGGCGAAACGTCGGCCCCGGCGACGAGGTGCTCATCACCGGCCTCGAGCACCACTCGAACATCGTTCCCTGGGTGATGCTCTGCGAGGAGCGCGGAGCGGTGTTGCGCGCCGCGCCGCTCGACGACCGCGGCGAGGTGCGCCTCGACGAATTCGCGCGGCTGCTCTCTTCCCGCACCCGCGTCGTGGCGCTCGCCCACGTCTCGAACGCCCTCGGCACGATCAATCCCGTGCGCGAGATGGCGGCTCTAGCCCACCGCGCCGGCGCCGTCGTGGTGGTGGACGGCGCCCAGGGAGCACCTCACCTGCCGATCGACGTCCAGGCCCTGGGCTGCGACTTCTACGCCTTCTCCGGCCACAAGGTCTACGGGCCGAGCGGCATCGGCGCGCTCTGGGGCCGCGAGGCGCTGCTGGCGGAGATGCCGCCCTGGCAGGGCGGCGGCGGCATGATCCGCACCGTCACCTTCCGCGAGGTCACCTACGCGCCGCCGCCCCACCGCTTCGAGGCGGGGACGCCGTTCATCGAAGGCGCCATCGGTCTCGCCGCCGCGCTGGAGTACCTGGAAGCGCTCGGCCGGCCTGCCATTCTCGCCTGGGAAGCCGAGCTGCTCGCGGCCGCCACGGAGCGGCTGGCGGAGGTCCCCGGCCTCACCCTCATCGGCACGGCGCCGGAGAAGGCGGCCGTGCTCTCCTTCGGCATGGAAGGCATCCATCCTCACGACGTGGGGACGGTCCTCGACCGCGAGGGGATCGCCGTCCGCGCCGGCCACCATTGCGCCCAGCCGGTGATGGAGCGCTTCGGCGTGCCGGCGACCACGCGCGCCTCCTTCGCTCTCTACAACACTCCGGAGGAGGTCGACGCCCTGGCCGCCGCCCTGCTGCGGGCGAGGAAGCTGTTCGGATGAACGAGCTGCGCGATCTCTACCAGGAGGTCATCCTCGACCACAACCGGCGGCCCCGCAACTTCGGCCCCCTGCCGGCAGCGAACCGTCAGGCGGAGGGCCACAATCCTCTCTGCGGCGACAAGGTGACGGTGTTCCTCGACGTCGAGGACGGCCGCATCGCCGGCCTCAGCTTCCAGGGCTCCGGTTGCGCCATCTCGACCGCCTCGGCCTCGCTGATGACCGAGGCGCTCAAAGGCCGCAGCGTGGAAGCGGCGCGCGAGCTGTTCCAGGACTTCCACCACCTGGTCACCACGGGAGAAGGCGAGGGCTCGCCGGAGCTCGGCAAGCTCGCCGTCTTCAGCGGCGTGCGCGAGTTCCCGATGCGCGTCAAGTGCGCCACCCTGGCGTGGCACACCCTGCTGGCGGCGCTGGACGAGAAAGACAAGGACCGACCCGTCTCTACGGAATAGACTGGAAAGAGGCTCTCACCATGGACCAGGAATCCGCCAAGCCCGCCGCCACGGCCGCGCCCGCCGACCCCTCCGATGTCGAGAACGGCATCGTCGAGGCGCTGAAGACCGTCTTCGATCCCGAGATCCCGGTCGACATCTACGAGCTGGGGTTGATCTACGACATCGACATCCAGGAGGACGGCGCCGTCAAGGTGAAGATGACCCTCACCGCTCCCGGCTGTCCGGTGGCCGGCTCGCTCCCCGTCGAGGTGAAGAACAAGGTGGAGAGCGTCCCCGGCGTCGCCTCGGCCGACGTGGAGCTGGTCTGGGACCCGGCCTGGAATCCCTCCATGATGTCGGAAGCGGCGCGCCTGCAGCTCGGCATGTTCTGAGCTGGATCGAAACCTGCATATCCTCCCGCCAGCAACGGCGAGGTGGAGAGTAGCAAGGCTCGCCGATCATCCGTCTCCGGACGGAACTCCAAGGAAAGAAATCCCTATGCGCACACAGCCTACGAATAATCCGGTGGTGAGGCCGGTGGAAGATCTGCGTCCCGAGGAAGTCAAAAATGCCGCGAGGGCGGCGGAGAACCGGCGGCTGGCGCGGCGGAACGAGGATCTCCCGGTGCTGGCGCAGAACATGGACGCCATGGGCCGGCTGGCCGGCGGCATCGCCCACGTGTTCAACAACCTGCTCACCGCCATCGCCATGGAGACCGAACTGGCGCTGACCCGCCTGGGGACGGATGAAGCGGCGCGCAAGCACCTGCGGGAGATCGAGAAGGTCGGCCAGCGGGGCGCCGCTCTGGCGCGGCAGCTCCTCGCCTTCAGCGGCCGGCAGGTGCTCCATCCCAAGGTCCTCCAGCTCAATCACCTGCTGACCGGGATGGAAGACCGGGTCCGGCGCTTCCTCGGCGACGAGATCGAGCTGCGGATGGATCTCCACCCCGAGCTCGACCGGGTCTCCGTGGATCCGGAACAATTCGAGCAGGTGATCATGAACCTGGTTTCGAACGCCCGCGACGCCATGCCCGAGGGCGGCCGGCTGGCGCTGGAGACGGTGAGCCAAGACGTCGCCGGCAACGACCGCACCCATCCGTTGCGCGGCAAGCCCGGCCGCTACGTGCTCCTCAAGGTGAGCGACACCGGGCCGGGCATGCGGGAGGAGGTGCGCCGGCACGCCTTCGAACCCTTCTTCAGCACCAAGGGCGGCATGGAGATCACCGGCCTCGGGCTCTCCACCGCCTACGGTATCGTCGCCCAGAGCGGCGGCCTCATCGTCGCCGACAGCGAGCCGGGCAGCGGCGCGCGCTTCCACATCTACCTGCCCGCCGCCGAGCCCGCCGCCGACAGCGAAAGGGCCGGCCGCGAGAACGACGGCCGCGAGTGGGAGACCCTGATGATCGTCGAGGACGAGGAGAACGTCCGCAAGCCGCTGGTGCAGATCCTCACCAGCCGCGGCTACAACGTCCTCGAAGCCGCCGACGCCGCCGAGGCCGTGCAGATCAGCCAGAGCCATCCGGGGCCGATCCACCTGATGGTGACGGACATCCTGATGGACGGCATGAGCGGCGTCGAGCTCGCCGAGCGCCTCTCCTTCAAGCGCCCCGAGATGCGTGTGCTCTTCGCCACCGGCTATCCCGCCGGCCTCACCGAAGGCACCCACATCGCGAGCGACAACGCCCCGCTGCTCAAGAAGCCCTTCAGCGGCCGCGAGCTGGCCGCCAAGGTACGCGAGGTTCTGGAGAGCAGGGACTAGGGGAGGTCCGCCTCCGACAGTCCCCCCAGATACAGCGCGTTCCACAGCAGCTTGAACGTGCGGTGCGGCTGCGCGCGGTACTGCGGCCGGAAACCGATCAGCACCACGCGGCCCTTGCCCACTTTGTAGTCCACCACGGCGGCCTTCCTCTCCAGCCTCTCGCCGCCCTTTAGATAACCGCTGACGAGGATGTCCGCTGCGTTCTCCGGGTAGGTGGCCACCACCCGGCGCTCGAAGCGCGCGTCCGGCGGACTGGTCTGGAAGGCGGGAGAGTCGGCGAAGTAGGCAACCTCCTCCGCGCTCATGCCGTAGCTCAAGGGGTGCTCGGTATCCATGAGAATGCGGAGCATGGAGCCGGGAGCGTGGAACTGCTCTTCGGAGACCTTGTCGAGGACGTCGCGCACGGGCAGGCCGAAGAGATCGACGACGTAGGCGGTCGAGGCGTCGAGCGCCACGAGCGTGCCGCCCTCCTCCACCCATTTCTTCAGCTTCTCCCCGCCCGCGCCGATGCCGCCGGCATAGGGAGGCGGCAGCGGTTCCCAGAACCGGCGCGCCTCGGCGCTGGCCGGCTCTCCCTTGTCGATGATGTTCGCCGCCACAGAAGGCAACAGGATGGCGTCCACCTTGCCGCGGTACGTGCCGTCCCTCATCGCGTCGTTGGCGAGGTTCTGGAAGTCGAAGCCGTAGCGCTCTAGGAGGAAGCGGGTCCAGCCCTCGTCGATGCTGGCGGACCAGGGCTTGTAGAGGCCCACGCGCACCGGCTTCAGCCGCCAGGCCGGGCCTGCGGGCGCCGCCGCGAGCGGCACGACCGGCAGGTGGAGCTCGCGCGACAGCTTGCTCATCGCTTCGGGCGTGATCTCGCCCGCCGGGATGTAGAGATCGCCCGCCTCGCCCGCGCCGGACTGCCGCAGCCAGTACACCTTCTTGCCCTGCGCGAGCAGCCGGTTCTGCGCCGCGACGGCCGAGTCGGCGCGGTGTGAGATGAGATAGCCGCCGGCGCCCGCGGCGACCTCGCCGCCCGGCCAGACCGGCGCGTCGATGGCCGCGAGCGACGCGCCGGACACCGGCGATTCGGCCTCGGCGACGTCGACGCCCATGGAGAGAGGGAGCGACCAGGCGGTCACGTCGTAGGGCGCCATGATCGGGCCGCCGGCATAGGGCACGATCTCGGGGTAGCGCTGGCGGCGGAGCATGGTGAGCAGGAAGGCGCGGTAGGGCTGGGCCGCGAGGATGACGTACGTGCCGGCGGCGTAGGCCGCCCGGCCGACGGTGAACGGCGCCGCTGCCCGCTCGATGCGCACGCCGTGCCGCAACAGCAGCTCCACCAGCAGGGCCGCCGCCACCGGATCGCGCTGGTCCGCGGGGATGATGAAGGCATATGGCGGCTCCGTGGCCCCGCGCTCCGTCGCCTCCCGCGCCATGCGGTAGAAGTTGGTCAGCAGGCTCTCGCGGTAGCGCGAGGCCGACTCCAGGAAGGCGCGCGTGGCGACCAGCTCGTACTCCACGACGTCGCGCAGCCGCCACCAGCCGCCCGGCCAGGGCGAAGGAAAGTTCGACTGCCGCTTGTACTCCGGCAGACCCTTCACCTCACCGCGCAGCTCTCCCGGCTCGATGTACATGGGCGAGGCGATGTCGGCGCTCGCCACCTCGGTGAGCAGCCCGGTGACGTTCTTCCACCACGCCGTGTTGCGGGTGCCGCCCGGCCAGTAGCTGTCGAAGATCATGTCGCTGCCGACGCCGAGCTTGCCTGCCTCCTCCAGCCGCATGCTCATCACCGTGCCCAGCAGGTCGGCCTGGCGGAAGATCAGCGAATGGACCTCCGGCGCCAGCGGATCGGCCTGCGGCGGCACGAACATCCGCGGCCCGGTGGAGCCCATCTGGTGCTCGTCGAGGAAGATCTGCGGAAACCAGCGCCGGTAGAGGGTGTCGTTGACCGCCTGCGACTCCTTCTGGGTCAGCATGTAGAAGTCGCGGTTGTTGTCGTGTCCGGTGTAGACATGGTAGAGCCACGGCATCGGCCCGCCCTCGTAGGGTGTGCCCAGGTTCTTGTCGTACCAGTCCACCACCATCACCTGGCCGTCCGGGTTGATCGACGGCATGAGCAGGAAGATGACGTCGCCGAGCCAGGAGAGCATCCGCGGGTCGCGGGTGGTGGCCACGTCGTAGGCGAACTCCATCGCCATCTGGGTCGAGCCGACCTCGGTGGAATGGATCGAGCAGGTCACCAGGGCGATGGTCTTGCCCTCGGCCGCCAGGGCGCGCGCCTCGTCCTCCGAGAGGCCGTCCGGATTGGCGAGCCGGCGGGCGATCTCGCGGTAGCGGTCGAGGTGCTTCTGGTTCTCCTCCGACGTCATCACCACCACCGGCATGTCGTTGCCCTGGGTGGACTGGCCCGCCGACTCGATCGAGATGCGGTCCGAGGCCGCGTCGAGCAGGCGCAGATACTCGACCACCTTGGGCCAGGGAGCGAGCTTGCGGTCCGCCCCCACCCGGTGGCCGAGGAAGCTCTCCGGCGACGGCGGCTCGGCCGCGGCGGCGGGGAGGGCCAGAGGGAGGAAGGCCAAGCTGAACGCGAGCACGTGCGGCAGGGGATTGCGGGGCATCGGATCTCCTTTTTGGCGGCCGGAGTGTACTTCAACGGCGCCCCCGCCCAGGCGCCCCCCACCACCCAGGGCGGCCCCGCGTGGCCGCCCAGGGTGGGGGGCGGGGGTATTTTTTCTACAAAGTTGGTCTTCCGGGCATGGCAGGCCCCTTGCTTCTGTTATAAGGGATGCGTATCCGCGGACATCGTCCAGTCGCCGCGGGCGTAAAGGTAAAGACAATGAAAGCCAGATCTCGCAGGGCTCTGTTCCTCGCGTCTCTCGCCTGTCTGCTGGTGCTCCCCTCGGGAGCGTCCGGCCAGCGGCCGAGCCACAGCGAGGAGTTCCAGTACCGCTGGCAGCTCCGCAACCTGATCGGCAGCATCGCCGGCCTGTTCCTGCCCAAGCAGGGCGAGGGGTCCCTCACGTTCAAGACGGACCCGAGCGGACGCCTGCGGAGCGAGCTCACCATCACCTCCGGCGCCTCCCACGAGGGGGAGTACTTCCGCTACGGCTCGGAGATCGACACGCGCACCTTGCAGCCGATCCGCGCCTGGAGCTCCTACTCGTGGCGCGGCGAGACGAAGTCCAAGAGCTCGCCCATCGAGCAGGACGGGGTCCTCGACGTCGCCTCCGGCATCTATTCCATCCGGCAGAACCCGCCGCAGAAGCCGCGGCGCATGGAGATCTGGTCCGACGGCAAGATCTATCCTGTCGTCGTCATGCCGCTGGGCGTCGAGAACCGCAGGATCCAGGGGGGCAAGATCGTCGCCGCCCGCCGCTACTCGATCCGCGGCATCGACATGCCCGGCCGCCGCAAGTGGAAGGGCAAGCTCGACCTCTGGCTGACCCAGGACGCGGCGGCGACGCCGGTGGAGATCGTCATCTCCCGCAACCTGGCCGACGTGCGCATGGAGCTCAAGAGCCTGCTTTGAGATCTTGTAGGAACTTTTCTTCCAGGAGGAGAGCTATGAACCGTCTCAGGAGCACTGGGGTTCTTTCGATCGTCTGTCTGCTCTCGCTTTTCACGCTCCTCGCCTGCGGCACGCGGGTCGAGAAGGCGACCACCGCGGCCACGGCGCCGCAGGACCAGAGGAATCCGGGACCGGTGAGATCCGCGACGCCGCTCTCCGCCAGCGCGGCGCTGCAGGGGGCTCCGGGCAGCAACGCCTCGGGTACCGTGACGTTCACGCCGACGGCGAACGGCGTCCACATCGTGGCCGACGTCCAGGGCGTGCCGGCGGGGCAGCACGGCCTTCACCTGCACGAGAACGGCCATTGTGAGCACGCCACGGATCCCGCCGGCAAGAACTTCAGCTCGGCCGGCGGCCATTTCAATCCCACGGGCGCGCCCCACGCCTGCCCACCCACGGACCCGCGCCACGCCGGCGATTTCGGCAACATCGACGTAGGGGCTGACGGCAAGGGCCACCTGGACCTCACCAGCAACGCCATCACCCTCACCTCGGTGACCGGCAAGGCGGTCATCCTCCACGCCGCTGCCGACGACTGCACGACGCAGCCCACCGGTAACTCCGGCGACCGCCTGGCCTGCGGCGTGGTGGAGCTCGTCGGCACGACGGACACGCAGGGGCACTGAGGGGGAGGAGGGGTAACCCCTCCTTACCCCCTGACGACGCCGGCGATGAATTCACCCAGGTCGTGCAGGACCCGTCGTGGATGAGAGGACGCGAACCGCGGCCGGTAATCACTCACTCGTCGCAGGATCGCGCAGCCATTCTGATTCAGTTTGTGCGGCTCCTCCAGGGCCAGGACTTCCAGATCCTTGGCCGCCGCTCTCTGCTCCTTCATCCATAGCACCGCGTCCGCCGCGATTTCAGTTCCCGGCACGTTGTGGAAGATCATCAGGCCTCCCTCCGGGTTGAGGTGAGGCCAGAATTCGTTGAAAAATCCACGATAGTCTTCGTCGTCGTTCCACGCCCAATCGAGCGGGCGGGCGTGCCGAGGCAAAGCCGCGATCGAGAAGGTCTGGCCAGGTAAAAGGGTGAACAGATTCTCGAGCTGAAGGGTTTTGATGGCATCTTCCAAATCCCTGACGTAGGCGTGGTCATGGCCGAGCCTTTCGAAGCTGAAAAGGCGCGGCTCATAGGGAGTGAGGTAAAACCTCGGATCCACGCCGCAGGCCTTGCCTCCTGCCGCGAGCCATCCCAGGAGCCGGTCGCGCGCATCGGCATCCCAAGCCTGCAGATCGTTACCCTGGCATGCGAAGAGATCCGACTGTGCCGTATCGAAGAGGGGGCCTGATTTCTTCAGGAGGGCGATCCGTTCCTCCCCGACGTCGCGCAAGTTGTCGGCCAGGGCTCTCAGCAGGAACAGGGTCGTATATCCGGAGCCGAGCTCGACGACGATTTTCGGCCGGGTCATCCGCGCCAGCGCATACAGCAGAAAGGCTACGTGCTCCGTGCCTGAGCTCGGCCGGTAGGGATTGAAGCGCTCCTGGGCGACGCGCAAAAACTCCGGCTCGAGCATGGAGCCTCCTGCTATGATGGCCTCGGTGGCCGCGCCGAATCTCCCGTTCCCTTTTCTTTTCATCGAGCCGGATGATACGCCGATCGATCCTGCTCCCTCCTTGGATTTGATGGGAATGGTCGCGCGGGTCAGCGGCCGCGCGCACCCCACGGGCGCGCGCGACAAGATTCTCGTGCTGGAAACCTGCGGTGGGCGGGATATCCAGGCGGATGAGCTCGTCGCCGAATTGGCGCGGCGCGGTGCTCCCGTTCACTATTTTCACACCGCCGATTTCCTGCGCGCGTGCAGACTTTCCTTGCGCCTCGGCGGCAACGAGCCCACACGCGGAATTTTGGAGCTGCCGACGGGCGATCTCGCGCTCGACGAAGTGAGGTCGGTTTGGTTCCGCGGCCCAGGCCTCGCGCCCATCGAGGGGGCGGATCTGGAAGGTGACGCGGTGCACTTCGCACGGCGCGAGACGGACGCTGCGCTCTTCGGTATGTTCGGATTGTTGCACGATGCTTTTTGGGTCAATCCGCCCGATGCCGAGCGCGCGGCGGAGGAGAAGCTTCGGCAGTTGAAAGTCGCGGAATCGGTGGGACTGCGCATCCCGCGTACGCTCGTCACGAACGATCCGCAAGCCGCACGCGATTTTTTTACCGCCTGCGATGGACAGGTGATCCTCAAGACGTTTCGCCGTGTCGTGGGCCGCCTCGAAGAGAGGCCGGAGCGGCTGATCCTGACGAATCGCGTGCTGGCGGAAAATCTCGAACAAATAGATCGCGTGCGGCACACGCCATGCCTCTTCCAAGAGTACGTTCCCAAGGACGTCGAGCTGCGGGTGACGATCGTCGGCCGGCGCGTCTTTTCGGCGGAGATCCATTCGCAGCGCTCGCCCGTCAGTCGCGACGATTATCGCCGCTATGACTTTGCGAACACGCCCTATTATCCACATACGCTGCCAGCGCCGATCGAAGGGGCGTTGCTGAAGATGCAGGAGATCTACGGGTTGAACTTTGCCGCCATCGACATGATTCGCCGTCCCGACGGCGAGCATGTGTTCCTCGAGCTGAACGCCAACGCGCAATTCCTGTGGATTCAAGACTTGACGGGTTTGCCGATAAGAGAGGAATTGGCGGAGTTGCTGTTGCGGGGCGCAATGGATGGTGGATCCGTTTGACGGTCTTTCTCAGTCCCTGTTCTCGATCAAATCACAGAGCAGATCCTCTCCGGTGCCACGGCGGCGAATCAGGCGCGGGCGCGCGCCTTCGACGAAGACCTCCGGCGGCGCAGGATGGCTCAGAAATCCCAAAGGACTGGCGGCCCGGCCGAAGGCGCCTGATTGGAGGATCGCGATCAGGTCGCCTGCCTGCGCCGGCGGCAGCGCTGCCTCGCGGGCGAGGACGTCGAGCGGTGTACCAAGGGAGCCCACGACGTTGGCGGGAATGCGCGCGGAGACATCCAACCGGTTCGCCACCACGATCGGAAAGTTCCGCTTGATGACCTGGCCGAGGTTCCCCGAGGCGGCCAGATGATGATGCATACCGCCGTCGACCACGTAAAAGCGCTTGTCGCGAGAGATCTTCGTCTCGATCACTCGGGTGAGGTACACGCCTGCTTCGCCCACCAGGAAACGACCGGCCTCGACCGTGAACCGCGCTCCGGCAAGCATCGGGGCTGTGGCGCAACGTGCCGCGAAGCTGTCAAGTCCCTCGGCGAGCCTGGCCATGTCGACCGGCCGCTCATCCGAGAAGCACGGAATGCTCGGCCCATGACCGAAATCGAGCCTGCGAAGCGGGTAACCCAGCAGCTCGGCAACCGACTCTCCAAGCCTCATCCCGTGATCGTATCCGCGGAGCAACGCGCCGGCGTCGAGAGTCTGGGGCGTAGCGAGAAGGCGGATGCCGATCAGCTCCAGGTTCGCCGACAGTCGTGGAACGATGGCGCCGAGCTCCTCCTCATCGATCCCAAAGGGCGCCGGCTTACCGCCTGCGATGCCGCCCTTCACATCCGCACGCGGATTCACCTGCAGGATGATCGGGACGCGCGTTTCGCGCCGGTGCGCCAAGGCAGCCAGGCGTTCAGCCTCCGCTGCGGACCCGACATGAATCTTGCCGATACCTTGCTCGAGCGCCGACTCGAGCTCCGCGTCCGTCTTGCCCGGACCCGTCAAGAGGAGTGACGACGGTAGCGCACCGGCGAGAAGGGCGAGCTGCAGCTCGCCGGGCGATGCCACCGCGAGCTCCGCTCCCCGGTTTACAAACCAGCGCAGGAGACTGAGGTTCGGGTTGGCTTGAACCGCATAGGCGAGACTGAAGATCGCGGGGAACGTCCTGCGCAAGAGCGTCCACTGGCGGTCGAGGACGTCGGCGGCATAGACGAAGAGGGGCGTGCCAAATGTCGCGGCGAGCTCACCCGAAGGCACGCCGCCGACCGCGAGCTCGCGGCTCGAATCTGGAAAGTTGCGGGCAATCAGCGCCTCGGTACCGCTCATCGGCGGGGGAAATGAAGGTGGCGCGGTCGCGGCTCCGGGCAGCTCAATATCTTTGGCCCACCACCAGTCGAGCTCCTCGAGGCCGGAGTACATCGGCACCGTAAAGGCCGGGTTCCAGAGATTGAAGGCGAGAGTAATGCGAGCCCCGTCGCCGGAGTACGGCTCGACCGCGTGGTACAGCCCGGCGGGGAAGATCACCAGGAGCCCGTTCCGCGGCCGGACTACGTGTTGTCGCTCGAAGGGATCGGGATTGCGCAGGATCTCCTTGGGAACGAGGCTCCGATCTTCGAAGACGGTGCAACCCGTGACCGCGCCGTCAAGCGCGATGTCGTCCGCACTGACGTAGTAGATCCCGGACCAGAGTGAGTGCGGGCCAAGATGGCGGTGCGTTTGATTGGAGTGACCCTTACGGTTGACATTGGCCCAGGCGCCGATAGACCAATCGGCGAGATGGCGCGGTTCCGGGTCTCGAACCGTCCGCCGCAC
>DATBGJ010000426.1:0-2359 GCA_036558045.1 Thermoanaerobaculia bacterium | reverse complement strand
CCGTCAGGCGGTGGCAGCCCTGGGATGGAAGGCGCAGCTGCATCGCATCCTGGCCGCGTCCGTGCGGGGCGGGAACATGTGGTAGTACATGGCGATCACCATGGGGATGAAGACGATCGTGTTGTAGATCAGGTGCAGCTCGACGCGAGGGATCCAGAGCTGGGCGATGCTGGTGGGCACGGGCGAGCCGAACAGGTTGTGGCCGGAGAGGGCCTGCCACTGCAGCAGCGCGTGCTCGATGTGATGCCAGAACTGGATGACGAGCGCCACCGTCCACCACGTGCGCGCTTTGCCGGCGAACCCCGGGCGCAGGCTCCAGATGCCGATCAGCATGACCAGGGCGTAGCCGTAGTGGAGCACCTCCGACTTGACGAGCCAGGGATACCACAATCCCAGGACGCCGCGCGCCTCCGGCACCGGCCAGCCGAGGGCGTAGATCTGGATGGCCTGGGCCAGGTGCTCCGCCCAGTGCGCCAGCACGACGACGGTGAACACCTGCAGGGCCCGCTCGTGCCAGCGGGTGTTCAACGGCTCCAGGAGCCTCGAAGATCCGGCCGTTTCGAGGTGCGTGACGGCGGCGGTGGGAGGGACCATGCGTGCTCCTTCCGGCCTGAACAGGCGTTCCGCGCGGCCCGTCCGTTACACAGAGAACGCCCTATAAGCAGGGTGCTTCAGTTGAAACTAAACGGGCCGGCGAAATTCACGACAGCAGCAGCTCCAGATCCTCCCGCGTCAGGCCGGCGAGGAGGCTCTGGTCCGCCTGGATGACGGCGTCGGCGAGGTCCCGCTTGGTCTTCTGCAGCTCCAGGATCTTCTCCTCGACGGTATCGCGGGCGACGATGCGGCAGGCGAAGACGGGCCGCGTCTGGCCAATGCGGTGCGTGCGGTCGATGGCCTGGGATTCGACGGCGGGATTCCACCATGGATCGAGCAGGTAGACGTAGTCGGCGGCGGTGAGGTTGAGCCCCAGCCCGCCCGCTTTCAGGCTGATCAGGAAGAGCTTGGTATCCGGATCGGACTGGAAGGCTTCCACCCGCGCCTGGCGGTCGCGGGTGGCGCCGTCGAGATAGAGATAGGGCAGCTTCTCGCGCTCGAGCCGCTCGCGCAGGAGGGCGAGGAAGCTGGTGAACTGCGAGAAGACCAGCGCCTTGTGGCCCTCGGCGAGGACCTCCTGGAGCTGCGGCAGCAGGAGGTCGAGCTTGGCGCAGGGCTCGGCCGCGCGTCCTTTGTCCAGCAGGCCGGGATGGCACGCCGCCTGGCGCAGGCGCAGCAGGGCTTCGATCACCAGGATCTTGGACCGCCCGAGCCCCTGGGCGCCGATGCGTGCGCCGAGCGCGGCGCGGTAATGGTCGCGCAGCTCGTCGTAGAGCCGCCGCTGCTTGCCCGGCAGCTCGCAGAAGAGCGTCTGCTCGACCTTGGGCGGCAGCTCGGGCGCCACCTGCTCCTTGGTGCGGCGCAGCAGGAAGGGGCGCAGTCCGCGGGCGAGCCGCTCGAGCGTCTCGGGGTCCGGATTGCGCAGCTCCTCCGTGGCGAGGAGCGGCGAGGCGCCGAGCAGGCCGGGATTCAGGAACTCCAGCAAGCTCCACAGCTCGCCGAGGTGGTTCTCGATCGGCGTGCCGGTGAGCGCCAGGCGATGGCGGCCGCGCAGCAGGCGGGCGGCCTTGGCCGTCTGGCTGTCGGCGTTCTTGATCGCCTGCGCCTCGTCCAGGATGAGATAGTCGAACTCGGTCTCCCGCAGCGCCGCCACGTCCCGCCTCAGCGTGCCGTAGGTGGTGAGCACGAGATCGCAACCGGCGAAAGGATCCTTCCTCTTCGTGCGGCCGGTGCCGGTGTGGTCGAGCACGCGCAGCTCCGGCGTGAAGCGCGCCGCCTCGGCGAGCCAGTTGAAGACCAGCGAGCGCGGCACCACGAGGAGCGAAGGCGGCAGCCCCTCCGCGGCGCGCCGGGTGCGGCGGGCCTCGAGAAGCGCGAGCACCTGGACCGTCTTGCCGAGGCCCATGTCGTCCGCGAGGCACCCTCCGAAGCGGAAGTCGCGCAGGTAGTGGAGCCAGCCGACGCCGGCCTTCTGGTAGGCGCGCAGCTCGCCGGAGAATCCCGCCGGCTCCTCGACCGGCGCGATGCCGGCGAAGCCGCGGAGGCGTTCGCGGGCGCGGACGAACGCCTCGTCGAAGGTGGCCTCCGGCTCCTCCGCGAGCCAGGCGTCGAGGAGAGCCGCCTGGGCGGACTGGAATCGCAGGTGGTCGCCTTCCACCTCGCCGAGCCGGGCGATGGGCGCGATCTTCTTCACCCACTCTTCGGGGAGCACTCCCAGGCTGCCGTCCCCGAGGGCGATGAAGCGCTCGCCGCGGCGCAGGGCGGC
>DATBGJ010000425.1:0-3212 GCA_036558045.1 Thermoanaerobaculia bacterium | reverse complement strand
GGTGTAGAGGAAGTCGGCGCTCGTGCCCACGCCCTGCTCGGCTTGCAGGGTCCACTGGCGGCCGAGGAGGTAGCGGATCTTGAAGGTGCTGACCGGCTCGAAGAGGCCCAGCCCGTAGGTGACGTAGAGGCGCGGCGAGAGGTACTTGCCTACCACCAGGGACGCTTCCTTGAGCCCGCCGGTGCTCTCCACCCGCGCTTCCTCCAGGCCGAAGCGGGCGGCTAGCTTCTTGGCGACGAGGTTGCCGCCCTTCAATCCCAGCGAGTTGGCGGCGTTGGCGAGCATGTCGCCCTCCTGCGGCGAAGTCTGACCGAGCGGGTGGCCCAACAGGAGATAGGCGAGCGCCTCGCTCTCGCCCATGGGCGGATCGGAGTAGATCGTCGCCTGGGGGGACTTGAGCGTGCCGCGGATGTTCATCCCGGCGATGGTGCCGTCGTCGGCCTTGCGGTAGGCCCGCAGGTCGAGGCCGGGATTGTCGAGCGGACCGCCGGCGAAGATGACGCGTCCGCGGTCGAGGGTGAGGTCCTGCCCGTAGGATTTGTAGACGCCGTCCTTGACCTCCAGCTCGCCCACGCCGGCCGTGGCCTTGCCGGGCTCCTCGATGATCAGCAGGCTCCCCGTGGGCCGGCCGGCGAAGCCGAACGCCTTGACGTTGACCTTGTCGCCCAGGATCACCCGCACGCGGGCGTGGAGCTCCATCGGCTGCCGCGGCGTCTGCGCCGTCTCTTCGGACGGCGGCACGATGATCACGTCTTCGGAGACGGCGACGGCTGCGCGCTTCCGCTTCTGCTGATCGATGGCCGTCTCGGGGACCTCCACGTCGCCGGTGACGTCGACGCGGGGATACTCGGCGGCGATCTGGAGCTTGGGTGAGACGAAGACCTTGATCTCCTTGGAGTTGGAAGCGAGGAAGCGCCGCCCTTCGACCGTGATGTGGGCCGGCCGCGCGTCAAGGGGCACGTCGCCGGCGAGCTTCACCGTGCCGCCGCCGGAGCTGGCCGATCCCTGGAGCTGCAACACGCCTTGCGCGTCGCTTTTCGCGGTGACCGCGATCTGCCGCACCTGGATCCCCAACTGCGGCACGTCCACCTGGGCGTTCTGCAGCTCGACGGCACCGATGGCCCGCGGCGCGGCCACGGTGCCCGCGAGAGTCAGGTCCGCCGTCAGGGTTCCCCGCGGATCTTCGAGATCGGGCACGAAAGCTTCCACCAGGCCGAGGTTGGTGAAGTCGGCCTGAATGCGGCCACTCAGAGTCTGGCTCTGCAGCGGCAGGCCGAAGGCGTTGTACTGGGGCAGCCGCAGGTTGGCCTGCAGGATACCGGTGTTCTCGAACGTCAGCGCGGCCTGGCCGGTGAGGCCGTCCGCTCCGGCGTGCAGGGTGACGGCGCCCTGGTCGAAGCGCACCCTCGCCGGCTCGCCGGTCTTGGTCGGATATTGGATCTCGCCCGGACCGGGCCGCAGGTCCACGGCCGCGGTGACGAACCCGCGCGTCGTGCCCTGACCCTGGAAGGTGCCGTTCACGTTTCCCGTAATCTCCAGATCGGGCGGCAGGAACGGCTTGAAGAGCGTGAAAGGCAGGTCCGCGAGGTTCCCGGTGGCGTTCCAGGTGCCGGCCTTGTTCCATTGGCCGTCCGCGCAGAGACGGGCGCCGCCGGAGGTCCAGCAGAAGTTTCGCAGGGCGGCCTGTTCTGTACCGGCGGCGAGCCCCGCCGGTCCGGCGAGGCTCCAGTTGCCCGTCTGCTCGTTGCGCAGGTCGAGCTGGCGGATCTCGCCGCTCCACGCCGTGAGGCCCTGGAGTCCACCGGCGAGCGCGAGATCGAAGGACCCCTCCTTCGCCCGCACGGCGAGAGCGAGGCCGTGCGCCCGCCGCGTGCCGTTGCCCTTGAGGGTCACGGTGTCGAAACGCCGCTCGCCCACGCCGACGTTGGCGGCGTCGAGATCGATCCTCATCGATCCTTCGCGGGCCAGATCCACGTCGGCCGTCAGATTCAGGGTCTCCACGTTGTAGGTTTGAAAGACGATCGAGCCGCCACTTGCCTGGGCGCGGACGTGAGGCGTCGTCCACGGCCCCGCGAGGTGGCCCTGGGCGGTCACGGAGCCGCCGGCGTCGGGCAGGGCTTCGCCGAGGTTGGGCGCTTCGAGCCGCCAGTCGAGATCGGCCGCGTTCTTGGTGAAGGATCCGGCGGCGGTGACCCGCGCCGAGCCCGAACGCAGATCGAGCCTGGGGAGACGATAACGGTTCCCCTCCAGCTCCAGGCGGACGCGTCCTGCCAAAGGATTGCCCCGCAGGTTGCCGCCGAGGTCGGTGAGCTCCACCCTGCCGTAGGGGCCGGCATTGCGCAAGGTTCCATCGCTCGTGGCCGCGAAGGCGAGGCTGCCGGGCCACTCCGGGTACAGGACCGCCGGATTGATGCCCTTTCCGGTCAGCTTCACACGCCATGAAACCGCCGGCTGCCAGGCGATGGTGCCGGCCGCGCTCACCTGTCCGCGCAGCACGTCGCCGCGCAAAGAGCGGATGTTCATTCGTTCCTTGTTGCCCCGCCCGGCGAGCCGCCAGCGGCCCGGCGGGATGCCCGGTCCGGCGAGCTGAGCGTCCACATCCACGTTGTAATCGGCGAGGCTCCCCCGGATCGCCGCCTCGCCCGAGCGGCTCACCACGACCGGCGCGCCGCCCTGCAACGGCCAGGAGAGGCGGTGCCAGTCCGCCAGCAGATCGAGGCTCAGGTCCTTGGTGCCGGTCCCCACCGTCCCCTTGGCGGAGAGGTCGGCGCCGCTGTCGGTCTTGAGGTTCAGATATTCGAAGATGAAGTCCTCGCCGCGTCTCGCCACGCGATAGGTGGCCTCGCCCGAGCCGTAGTTCTCATAAGCGCCGGTCACCGTGCCTTCGGAGATGAAGTCGTCGAGCCCGCCCTGGATCTTGACGTTCCCCTTGCTGATGCGCGCCACCGGCCACTGTGGATTGATCTTCCTGGCCTCGAACCCCCGTATCTGCGCCGTGAGGTCCATCTTCAGCTCGCGCATGGGCGCCAGCACGCTGCCCGTGACGTGAGCGTCGAAAGGCTGCGCGAGCCGGGCGTCGAGCCCCAGCTTCTCGAGGGTGCCGTTGAACCTGCCGGAGACGACGAACGGCGGCAGCTCGGGATCGTCGTAGGTGGCCTGGGCGCGCAGATCCAACGGGTAGGCGCCGACCGGATTGAGGTCTCCCTCAGCGC
>DATBGJ010000424.1:0-7906 GCA_036558045.1 Thermoanaerobaculia bacterium | reverse complement strand
GAATGATCAAGTTCGATGCCGGGGACCGGAGCACCGCTTTCTATCCCATCGGCGGCGAGCTGATCGATTGGGCGCTGCTCGCTCCCCTGCGCGACAGCGACTTCCTCCTGCGCTGGAGCCAGGTGCCGTTCGCGCTCGGCTCGCTGGCGGCGATGGCCGCGATCGCGCTTCACCTGGGGCTCTCCCGTCGTTCGACGCTGCTTGCGGCTCTCCTTTATCTGACCGTCGGCCGCGCCTTCCCAGGGTTGATGTTCAGCGCCGGCAACGATCACGTGACCGCCTTCTACGTCCTGGCCGCCGTCGACGCGGCGCTCGTCTTCGCGGCATCTCGTACGGTAGGCACCGCCGTGTATGCCGGCTTGGCGCTCGGGCTCCTTATCGGTACGAAGTACATCGGATTGCTGTTCGCAATACCCTTACTGATTCTGTTGCTGGTGGCGAGCCTGCGCCGGCCCCGCGTTCGCATCTCCCCGATCGCCATCTTCGGCGTCAGCGCTACGCTCGCCGGCGGCTACACCTATCTCCGCAATGCCTGGAGCTTGGGCAATCCGTTCTTCCCTGTTCCATTCCTCTCCCTGCCAGGCTGGGAAGAGGTGACGCTGGCGGTGCGCCGTCATCTGCCGGAGTTTCACATCGATCTGCGGCGGTTCCTGCTCATCCGCACCGATTATTTCGGCCATCTCTTCCGCTTCACCATGCTGCCCGCAGCCGCCCTCGCTCCTCTGGCCTCGCCGCTGCGGCCCGGAGAGGGGTGGCGGAAGATTATCCGCACTCTGGTGCTGAGCTTGCCGGTGATCTTCTTTCTCCAGTTCCTCTACTGGATGCACGATCATCGGGATATCCGCTATTTCCTCGCCGGCATCGCGCTGGCCGCCGTCGCCTTCGTCTGGCTGCTCGAGATCGCCGCCGAAAGATTGCTTGTCCTGGCGCCGGTAGTGCGCGGAGCCCTCGCCTGCCTGATCGCCTACAAGTTCATCCACGCCGACGAGACTTCGGGAACGCGCGAGACAACGACTGCGGTGGTCCTTCTCGGTCTGGCGATTCTGGGGCTCGCTCTGCGGACAAAGCTGCGCCAAGCGATCTTGGAACGCCGGTTCGCTCTTACCGTCCTGGCCTGCGGGATCGCCGTTCTCGCCGTGGCCGGTCTGAGCGGGACGCCGAAGAGGTATCAGGAAGAAAAATACCGCAACGATCTCCTCGTCGAATATCTGGAAGAGCACGCCGGGAAGGACGGCGCCGGAATCGCCTATGTCGGCGGCAACCGTCCGTATCCGCTGTTTGGCAGCAGATTGCAGAACCGTGTGGAGATCGTGCCTTTGACCGGCCCGCTGGAAAACCGTTTCTATTCGTGGGACGGTTCGGCGGACTTTCCCTTCGCGTCCGGGAATTACCGGCCATGGAAGAAGAACCTGCGCCGGCTGGGGATCGATTACGTAGTGGTTGCTCTCACCGATCAGTCGGACCCGGAGAGGCGCTGGATGCAGAGGCATTCGCGGGATTTCGAACGGGTGTTCGTCTTCGCCTCGACGGAGGTGTGGCGGGTCCGGTAACGCAGGCCTCACCGCAAAGAACGAAAAGGATACCAAGGACGCCAAGGACAGGGAGGGCTCACCCCAAACGGCACCTGTCCCCGGAATCCTTGTTATCCTTTACGTCCTTTCCAGGCCGCGTCAAGTAACGCCTTCCGTGCCCGCCGCTTCCCCCGGCATCCCCACCGTCACCCGCAGCTCCGCCGGCCGCACATGCCGGCGCGCCGCTTCTTCCACGGCCGTGCGGTCCACGGCCTCCAGCTCGGCCTTGCGCTGCGCGAAGTCGTCCACGGGAATGCCGTACTCCTCGGCCTCGACGAGCAGGTCCGCCCACTGGCGGGCGGTCTCGCGGCGGAAGGGCTCGCGGCCGAGCAGATAGGCGCGCGCCTCCTCCACCTCCGCCTCCTCGACGCCGTCCGCGACCACGCGCGCGATCTCCTCGGCGACGCCGCGCTCGGCCTGCTCGACGGTGGCCGGCGAGGTGGCGACGTAGGCGACGAGGCGGCCGCGGTCGAGCCCGGAACCGGCCACGGTCTGCGCGTAGGCGGTGTAGGCGAGCCCCTCCTTCTCGCGGATGCGGGCGGGGATGCGCCCGGTCAGTCCCGCGCCCGAGCCGAGGATCACGGCGAGCACCTCCAGCGCCGCATAGTCCGGATGGCGGCGCGGCACGGTCATGTGACCGACGTAGAGGTGGGCCTGGTCCTCGGCCTCGGTGCCGATGACGCCCCGCCGGGCGGCGCCCACAGGCGCGGGCGGCTCCGGGAACGGCTCGGCGTCCGTGGCGGCTTCGCTCAGGAGCTGCCGCAGGCGCTCTCTCACGGCGTCCTCGTCGAGGACCCCGGCCACCGCGGCGAGCAGGCGATGGGCACGGGCGCGGTGATGGAAGGCCGAGCAATCCGCGGGCGTGAGAGCGAGCAGGCTTTCCCGGCTGCCGTGGAGAGGCCGGCTGCGCGGATGCGGCGTGTAGAGCTGGTCGAGGAAGCCCCAGGCCGTCTTCACCTCCGGCTGGTCGGCCAGGCTCTCCAGCTCGGCGGCGGCCTGGCGCGCGATCCAGGCGCAGCGGTCCTCGGGAAAAGCGGACTCCAACAGCAGCTCGGCCGCCCACTCCAAGGCCAGCTCCCAGTCCTGCGCCAGGGCATCGACCGAGACCCCGACGCTCTCGAAGTTGCCGCTGCTCTGCAGGATCATCCCCCGGGCTTCCGCCTCCTCGGCGATGCGCCGCCAGCTCCGCCGCCGGGTGCCTTCCGTCAGCATGCGTCCGGTCACCAGGGCCTGGCCGGGGATGGGCTCCTGCCGCCCTCCCGCCTGCAGCCAGAGGCGGACGGCGACGACCGGCGCTCCCTCGACGCGCCGCACACGCAGAATCGGTTCGTTCCCCATCACGATTTCGGCAGCGACCAGCCGATCACGCCGCGCTCGGGGCGGAGATAGCGGTCGGCTACTTCGAGGAGATGGCCGGCGCCGGCGGCGAGCAGGCGCTCGAGGTGGAGGTCGAGATGCTCGAGGTCGAAGAGACCGAGGGCAATGCCGACGGAGCGCGCCTGCTGGTGCACCTTCTCATGGCCGAACACCCAGTCGGCGGCGGCGATCTGGCGGCAGCGCTCCAGCTCCTCCTCGTCCGGAGGATGGCGCCGGAGGTCCTCCAGCAGCTCGCGGACGCGGGCCTCCACCCGCGCCGGGTCGACGCCGGGCACGACCTCGGCGGCAATGGTCATCATGCTGGCGTCCAGGCCCTCCGAGAGATCCGCCACCACCCACACGCAGAGCTGCTCCTCCTCGACCAGCGTGTGCTGGAGGCGGCTCGTGCGCCCGCCGCCGAGCACGACGGACGCCAGGCGCAGCGGCGCGTGGTCGGCATGCGAGCCGTGGGGCGCGGGCAACGCCAGCAGCAGGCGCGCCACCTCGCCCTTGTGCCGTTCCAGCCTTTCCAGAGCAGCGGGCCGTGCCGCAGGAGGCGTGAAGCCGCGGCGGGGCTCGGCGCCGGCCGGCAGCGCTCCCAGCGTCCGCTCGACCGCCGCGAGCGCGTCCTCGCCGATGTCGCCCGCCACCACGAGCACGGCGTTGTCCGGCCGGTAGAAGCGCCGGTGGAAACCGCGCAGGTCCTCGGCGCCGGTGGCCAGCAGCTCCTCGCGGGTGCCGAGCACCTGCCGGCCGTAGTCGTGGCCGGCGAAGAGCCGCGAGTGCACCGCCATCTCCAGGGCGTCCCAGGGCTCGCTCTCGTACATGGCGATCTCTTCCAGGATCACCTGCCGCTCGCTCGCCACCTGCTCCGGGTCGAGCGTGAGATTCGCCATGCGGTCCGCTTCGATGGCCAGCGCTTCCGTCCAGCGGTCGGCGGCGAAGTTGAAGTAGTAGACCGTGGCGTCGTGGCTGGTGAAGGCGTTGTTGGAGCCGCCCAGCGCCTGGGTGAGCCGGTCGATCTCACCGGGGCCGACGGCGCCTCCGCCGCGGCGACGTGAGGATGGCCGCCCCAGACGCCCTTGCTCATCCGCCACCTCCCGGCACCAGGGTCACGTTGATCCGCTCGCGTTCCTTGTCGGCCGTCGCGACCACCTCGACGGAGATGTCCTTCCGGCGGAAGCCGGGCGAGGTCAGCGAGATGCGATATTTTCCCGGCGCGAGCTCGAGCCATTCGCCCTTGCCCCGCAGCAGGCCGCCGCCGGAGAAGCGCCGGGCCGGACCCATCGGCTGGCCGTCCACCAGCACCTCCGCCCCGGGCGGTTGCACGCGGAAGGCCACCGCTTCGCGCACCCGATACGCCGGCAGGTCCGAGGCGTCCACCTCGGCGGCCGGCAGCGGCTGCAAACTCGCGTTGATGGACGTCGTCCCGCCCGTAGCGCTCGCCTCGACGGCGATGTGGTATTCCTTCATGCCATCCTTCTTGAGCTTCACGAGATAGCTGCCGGGACCGGGGAAGGTGTAGGTGCGTGCGCCTTTCAAGCCGCTCCACTCCCGAGCCATGCCGATGTTCGTGCGGTCGACGAGCACGAAGGCGTCCGGTGGTACGACGCGGAAAGCCACCTGGAGGCCGGTGCGGAGGGAGCGGTCTGCGTCCATGGCAGCCGGCGCGGGCGCGGGAGCCGGTTCGGGCTCGCGTACCGGGGGCTCCGGCTCGCGCCGCGTTTCGGCAACCGGCGGCACGGCGGGAAGGTCGCGCGGCGGGCTCGGTTCGGGTTGACGGGCGGCTGAAGCGGAAGGCGTCGCCGGGCTCTTCGCGGTTTCGTTCGCCGGCGGCCGGGTCCCCGGCTTCACCGCGGGTCCAGGCGCCGATGGGACCTGCGCCGGAGTCTGCGAGGGCGTGGAGGAAGGGACCGAGGCCGCGGTTCCCGTGGCGCCGCCGGGCGTAGCGGCAGGGAGAGCCGGCACGGACTGGGCGGTCTGCGGCGGGACCTCGGACTGAGTCCGCGGCCGCAGGAACAGGAACCAGGCTCCCAACCCCGCCGCGATCAGCAGCACCGCCACGACGGGGATCACGACCCAGAGAGCGGAGCGGCTGGAGGGCGCCGCCGGAGCCGGGGCCATGGGTGGTGGAGGGGGCGTCACGGGCAACGGCGGCGGCACGCTCGGGGTCGTCGGCGGCGAGGCCGGCACGGTGCCGCGCGTCGAACGGAGGACCGGCGGAGGGGGCGGCATGGCGGGCGCGGTGGCGGCGGCGCTCTGCCGCGGCAGCAGCTTCGTCGCCTCGAAGGGGCCCGCGCCCGCCGGCGCCGAGAGCGTCTCCTCGGTCAGCTCGCCCTCGATGAACGTCAGCTCGCGCGCCACCTCGCCGGCGGCGGCGATGCGGTCGTCCCGGTCCTTGGCCAGCATGCGGCGCAACAGCTCCTCCAGCCGCGGCGGCACGGCGCGCAGCTCGGAGACGGGCGGCGGCTCCATGTGCAGGATCTGGTAGACCAGCGTGGTGATGGTCTCGCCGTTGAACGGCCGCTGGCCGGAGAGCAGCTCGTAGAGCACCACGCCGAGCGAGAAGAGATCGCTACGGCCGTCGAGGTCGTCGCCCCGCACCTGCTCCGGAGAGAGGTACTGCGGGCTGCCCATCACCGAGCCGGCGACCGTCAGCTCGGTGCTCTGCCCGGCCATCTTGGCGATGCCGAAGTCCGCCACCTTCACGCGGCCGGCGGGATCGAGCAGGAGGTTGCTCGGCTTGATGTCGCGATGGACGATGCCCTGGCCGTGGGCGTAGTCGAGGGCCTCGGCGGCCTGGCGCACGATGCGCAGCACCTGGCGCAGGCTCGGGCGCTCGCCGGCCTCCAGCCGGGCGCCGAGGTCCGTGCCCTCGACGAGCTCGAAGGCGAGGTAGAGGAGCCCCTCCGCCTCGCCGGCGTCGAACAGGGTGACGATGTTGGGATGCAGCAGCCGGCCGGCGGCGCGGGCCTCGCGCAGCAGGCGCTTCTTGCGCTCGTCGATCTCCTGCGGCCGGCCGGCGAGACGCACGGTCTTGATCGCCAGCTTGCGGTCGATCTGCGGATCGAGGGCGAGGTAGACCTCGCCCATGGCTCCGGCTCCCAGGAACTTCTCGATGCGGTAGCGGCCGACGCTGCTGCCGCCCTCCAGCGCGTTCACGGCTCCTCGGCGAGCGGCTCGCCCGCCATCTCCCCCTCGTCGCCGGTGGCGAGATCCTCGCGCTGGTTGAGCAGGTCGACCGCCTCCTGGGCCTGCCCGGCGGGGACGCGGATGCGCACCTGCGCGAGCTCGCCGAAATCGGTCGGAAACTCGCTGGCGGCGAGCGATTCCGCCTCCGCTTCGATGCCGCTGCTTTCGAGGAAACCGACGATGATATTGGCTTCCTCTTCCGTGCTGACGATTTTTACGATCTCCCAGTCTTCGGCCATCAAGCCCTCCCAAAGCTTCAAAGGGATCATATCGTAGGGGGCCGGTTATACTACGCTGCCCGCCGCGGCCCCGCGGTTTTCAATCCGGCAACCACCCCATGACGCCCGAGCACAACGACATCGCCGTCCGCTGCCGCGGGCTCGTCAAGCGCTACTCCGACGTGGTGGCCGTCAACGGCCTGGATTTGGAAGTGCGGCGCGGCGAGTGCTTCGGCCTGCTCGGCCCGAACGGCGCCGGCAAGACGACGGCGATCGAGATCCTCGAGGGCCTGACCTCCCCGGACGCCGGCGAGGTGGAGATCCTCGGCTCGAGCTGGCAGCGCAACGGCCGCGAGCTGCGCGAGCGGCTGGGCATCTCGCTGCAGGAGACGCAGCTCGGCGAGAAGCTGACCGTCGGCGAGACGGTGCGCCTGTTCCGCTCGTTCTACCGCCGCGGCAGGGATCCCGAGGAGGTACTCGCCAAGATGTCGCTCGACGAGAAGCGCGACGCCCGCGTCGGCAAGCTCTCGGGCGGGCAGAAGCAGCGCCTGGCCGTGGCCTGCGCCCTGGTGGGAGACCCGGAGGTGCTGTTCCTCGACGAGCCGACGACGGGTCTCGATCCGCAGAGCCGGCTGCAGCTCTGGCGGCAGATCACGGACTTCCGCGCCGGCGGCGGCACGGTACTGCTGACCACCCACTACATGGACGAGGCGGAGCGCCTCTGCGACCGCGTCGCCATCGTCGATCGCGGCCAGGTGATCGCCCTCGGCACGCCGGCGGAGCTGATCAGCTCGCTGCACGCCGCCAACGTGGTGGAGTTCTCCGCCGAGCCGGAGATCCCGGAGGAGAGCCTGCGGGCGCTGCCCGGCGTCACCGAGCCGCACCGGCGGGGAGATCTCTGGTCGCTGCCGGTGGAGACGCTCGCCGAGACCGTGCCGGCGCTGCTGGCGCTCGTCGAGCGCTCCGGCTCGCGCCTCGCGACCCTCTCGACGCATCGGGCGACGCTGGAGGATCTCTTCGTCTCCCTCACCGGCCGGGCGCTGCGCGAGGGCTGAGGACCTTGACATGACCGTCCGCCCCCCCCTCGTCGAACTGACCGCCTGCCGCGCCAAGGAGTTCCTGCGCGAGCCGGAGGCCATCTTCTGGGTCTTCGCCTTCCCGGTGCTGCTGGCGATCGCCCTCGGCCTCGCCTTCCGCGCCAAGGGTCCGGACAAGATCCCGGTGGGAGTGGTGGCCGTCTCGCCGGCGGACGCGGCCGCCGCGCGGACTCTCGCCGCGCTCGGCCGTTCGCCCGCCCTGGTCGCCCGCCCCTACGCCGCGGCGGAAGGACGCGGCGCGCTGCGCACGGGCAAGATCTCGCTGCTGGTGGAGCCGGGACCGCCGGCCGTCTTCCGCTTCGACGAGACGCGGCCGGACTCGCGCATCGCCCGCCTCGAAGCCGACGACGCGCTGCAGCGCGCGGCGGGCCGGCGCGACGCGCTGCCGGTGCGCGCCGAGAAGGTGACGGAGAAGGGCTCGCGCTACATCGACTTCCTGATCCCCGGCCTGCTGGGCATGAACCTCATGGGC
>DATBGJ010000423.1:0-10783 GCA_036558045.1 Thermoanaerobaculia bacterium | reverse complement strand
GCTGGTGCCGCGCGTCGTTCCGGCCGGGTATCGATGGGGCAGAGCCCGAGGGCGACCTCTCCCTGTTGGACGACCAGGGTTCCGAGGTGCTGAGCGCCCGCGGGTTGCGCCTGCGTCGGCTGGAGTCGGATAGGGATGCTGCGGGTGTGGAGGCTTGGCTCCATCGCCTGGAGTGGGAGCCCGCTCCACCCCTGGCAGAGGCGCTGGAGGCAGCCGCGGGGAGCTGGCTCGTGCTCGCCGACGCCGGCGGCCTGGGTGAGGAGCTGGCCTCCCTCCTCGAGGCGCGGGGCGGAAGCTGCCTCCTGGTGAAGCGGGACCAGATGCCCGAGAGCCGACCGGAAGTCTTTCACGACTTCGTGGCCGCGGCCGCCGGATCGCTGCGCGGCGCGGTCCATCTGTGGAGCCTTGACTGCAGGTCTCCCGAGGATGCCGAAGTGGTCTGTCTGGCCGCTGCCCACCTGATCGAGGCTTTCGCGGATGCTGGAGCAACGGCGCCCTCGGGAGTGGCGCTGGTGACCCGCGGCGCCCAGCCGGCGGCGGGAACGCCGGTCGAGCCGGTCCAGGCTCCCCTCTGGGGGCTCGGCCGGACGGCGGTCCTCGAGCATCCCGAGCTGTGCTGCCGGCTCCTGGATCTCGATCCGAAGCAGAGCGGCGCCGCAGATCTCCTGCGGGAGCTGCTCTCCGGAGGAGCCGGCGAGGTGGCGCTGCGCGGCGGCTCCCGCTGCGTCCCGCGTTGGCGTCCCTGGCGGGAGACCGCCGACACCGCACCGCCGCGGCTGTCGGCGGCAGGCACCTACCTCGTGACCGGCGGCCTGGGCGGTCTCGGACTGGCTTTGGCAGACTGGATGGTCGAACGCGGCGCCTGCCATCTCGCTCTCCTGGGGCGGAGCGAGCCCAAAGGGACGGCGCGGGAGGCGGTCGAGCGGCTGCGCTCGGCCGGTTGCGAAGTCCTGACGCTCTCCGCCGATGTCGCCGACCGGGGGGAGCTCGCTCGCGCCCTGGCCGAAGTCGAAGCGCGCATGCCACCGCTGCGGGGCGTCGTCCACGCGGCGGGTGTGCTGGAGGATGCCACCCTGAGGCGCCTGGATCGCGCGCGCCTGCACACGGCCATGGCGCCCAAGGTAGCGGGAAGCTGGAATCTCCATGAGCTGACCCTGGCCCGGCCGCTGGATTTCTTCGTCCTCTTCTCTTCACTGGCCGGCTCCGTGGGCGCGCCGGGGCAAGGCAACTACGCGGCGGGCAACGCCTTCCTCGACGCCCTGGCCTGGCACCGGAGGTCGTGGGGGCTGCCGGCGCTGAGCGTCGCCTGGGCCGCTTGGTCGGAGATCGGCCTGGCGGCAGGGCCTGACCGGGGCGGGCGTCTCGCCCGGCAGGGGTTCTCCAGCTTGCGTCCGGCGCAGGGGCTGGCGGCCCTGGAGAGGCTCCTCGGCGGCAACGAGATCCACGTCGCGGTGGCTCCCTTCGATCCGGAGCGCTGGCGGGAGCATTACAGGGCTCCCGCCGCGCCGACCGCTGCGGTCTCCGGCCGGGAAGCTCTCCGCACGGCGCCGGCGGAACAGCGGGAGGCTCTGGCCGCGACCTCCTTGCGCCGGATGGTCGCGCGCGTGTTGCGCCTCCCCCTCGAAGGGGTCGAGCCCGACCGTCCGCTCACCCGCATGGGGCTCGACTCCCTCATGGCGCTGGAGCTGCGAAACCGCGCCGAGGCCGAGCTGGGGGTCTCTCTGCCGGCGGTTTCCCTGCTCCGGGGTCCCAGCATCGCCGAGTTGGCCCGCAAGATCGTCGGCGAGCTGACCGAGGACGCTGAGCCGCTCCGCAAAGAGGAGGGCCGGAGCGATTCGGAGCACCCCCTCTCCTTCGGGCAGCGCGCCTGGTGGTTTCTCCACCAGCTCGAGCCGGAGAACCCGACGCATACGATCGTCTTCGCGGCGCGGGTCCGTTCGGCCGTCAACGTCCCCGCGCTGCGCCGCGCCTGGGAAGCCCTGGCCGAGCGTCACCCGGTGCTGCGGACCACCTACCACGAGCGTGACGTCGAGCCGATCCAGATCGTCCGCGCGGAGTGCGCGCCGCTCTTCACCCACGTCGACGCCGGCGGCTGGAGCTGGCCGGAGCTGCGCGAGTGGGCGGTCGCCGAGGCGCGCCGGCCGTTCGATCTGGAGCGCGGCCCGGTCTTGCGCGTGACGCTTTTCTCGCGCGCCCCGGGGGACCACGTCCTCTTGCTCGCCCTCCATCACATCGCGGCGGACCTGTGGTCGCTCACGGTCCTGCTCCATGAGCTGCGAGAGCTGTATCCGGCGGCCTGCCGCGGAGAGACCGCGCTCCTCCCGCCCCTGAGCGGCCGCTACACCGATTTCGTCCGTCAGGAGGCGGAAGCCGTGGCCGGGCCCGAGGGGGAGCGACTCTGGGAGTACTGGCAGCGGCGGCTGGCCGGCGACCTGCCGGTGCTCGCCCTGCCCACCGACCGGCCGCGCGGATCGTCTGCGGGTGATCGCGGGGCCGTCTACAAGCTCTCCCTGGGCCCGGACCTCACGACGCGGCTCAGGCGGCTCTGCGAGGAGCATGAGGTCACTCCCTTCGTGGCGCTGCTGGCGATCTTCGAGGTGCTCCTCTACCGGCACAGCGGCCAGACCGATCTCCTGGTGGGCACGCTCGCCGCCCAGGGCCGGAGCCGCCCGGAGCTGGCGGGCGTCGTCGGCTTTCTGGACAACCCTGTCGTGCTGCGGGAGGACCTCCGGCGGAACCCGCCGTTCGCCACCTTCCTGGCGCAGGCGCGCCACACCGCGCTGGAGGCTCTCGAGCACCAGGGCTATCCCTTCTCCCTGCTGGTCCAGCGCCGCCAGCCGGACCGGGACCTCGGCCGCGCGCCGATCTTCCAGGTCATGTTCATCCTCCAGCGCTCGCGCTTCCGCGAGGAGGACGGCTGGCTCGCTCTGGAGATGGGCGAGGCGGAAAGGGCGGAGCTCGGAGGTCTGGACCTCGAGCGCTTCGAGCTCGACCGCCAATCGGCGACCGCCCTCGCCGGCCGGCTGGACCTGTCCCTCCTGGCCGCCGACCTCGGCAGCGGGCTGGCGCTGGCGGTCCAGTACAACCCCGATCTCTTCGACCGTGCGACGGTGGCCCGCTTTGCGGTGCATCTGTGCGGTCTCACCGAGGCCCTTTTGGAGCGTCCCGAAACGCTGGTCGGAGACCTTCCCCTGCTGACCCGGGCGGAGCGCCGGCAAGTCGCCGGCGAGTGGAACGACACGGCGGGGGACTTCCCGGCGGGCGCCACCCTGCACGGCCTGTTCGAGGCGCGGGCGGCGCAGGCGCCGGAGGCCGTCGCGGTCCTGGCCGGCGAGCGGTCCATCACCTATGGCGAGCTGAGCCGCCGGGTGTGCGGCCTGGCCTGGCGCCTGCGGCGCCGGGGAGTGAGGCGGGGAGCCCTGGTGGGGATCTGCGTCGAGCCTTCGATCGAGATGGTGGTCGGTCTGCTCGCCGTCCTCGAAGCGGGCGGCGCCTACGTGCCGCTCGACCCTGCCTATCCGCTGGCGCGGTTGGAATTCCTGATTCGCGACGCCGGGGTCCACCTGCTCCTCACCCAGGAGCGCTTGCGGCAGAAGCTCCCGCTGGGCGAGCGCGCGGTGCTCGTCCTCGATGGCGGCGAGGAGCCGCGCGGCGCCCGCCGCCTGCCCGGCGGATCACGGGCCGGAGACATGGCCTACGTCATCTACACCTCCGGCTCCACGGGGCAGCCGAAGGGGGTGATGATCGACCATCGGGGCGCGGTGAACACCGTGGCCTGTATCAACCAGCGCTTCTCCATCACCACAGCCGATCGCATCTTCGCCGTTTCGTCGCTGAGCTTCGATCTCTCCGTGTACGACGTGTTCGGCACGCTCGCGGCAGGAGCGGCGATCGTTCTGCCCGCCCCCTCCGAGGCTCCGAGCCCGGCGCTCTGGCTGCAGCGGATGCGGCAGCACGGCGTCAGCGTCTGGAACTCGGCGCCGGCGTTGATGGAGATGCTCCAGGGGTACGTGGCGGGCCGCGCGGAGGGGCTGCCTGCCACCCTGCGCCTGGTCATGCTGAGCGGCGACTGGATTCCGGTCTCGCTGCCAGGGCAGATCCGCCGGCAGTTGGCGAACGTGCAGGTGATGAGCCTCGGGGGTGCGACCGAGGCTTCGATCTGGTCCATCTTCTACCCGATCGGCGAGGTCGCGCCAGGCTGGGCCAGCATCCCCTATGGCCGGCCAATGCTCAACCAGCGCTTCCACGTTCTGGATGGGGCGATGGAACCGGCGCCCGTGGGAGTCGTGGGTGAGCTCTACATCGGCGGCATCGGAGTTGCCCTGGGCTATCTGGGCCGGCCCAGCCTGACGGCCGAGAGGTTTCTTCCCGATCCGTTCGCGGCGCCGGAGGAGGGGCCCGGCGCCCGGCTCTACCGCACCGGCGATCTCGGGCGCTATCTGACCGGCGGCGAGATCGAGTTCCTGGGCCGCGCCGACCACCAGGTCAAGGTGAGGGGCTTCCGCATCGAGGTGGGGGAGATCGAGGCCCAGTTCCTTCAGCACCGCGACGTCCGGGAGGCGGTGGTGACGGTGCGGGACGATCTGCCCGGAGGGCGGCAGCTCATCGGGTACTACACCGGTGCGGAGAGCGGGCCGCCGGCGCCGGACGTGCTGCGGCGCCACCTGCGGCAGGCGTTGCCCGAGCACATGATCCCCGCTTTCCTGGTGCCCCTGGAGGCTCTCCCCCTCACCCCGAACGGCAAGGTCGACCGCCGCGCCCTGCCCGCCCCGGCAGTGACGAAAGACGGGCAGACGGCCGCCGGGCCCGCCACCCCCAGCGAAGAGATCCTGGCCGCCATCTGGAGCGAGATCCTGGGTCTGGAGAGGATTGGCGCCGGCGACAATTTCTTCGAGCTCGGCGGCCACTCCCTGACCGCCACCCAGGTGGCATCGCGGATTCGCGAGAGCGTCGGGGTCGACTTCTCGCTGCGCCAGATCTTCGAGGCGTTGACCCTCCGCGAGCTGGCCGAGAGGCTCGACGTGTCCTTGCGGGCCGGGGGCGTACACCAGCTCGAAGAGATCGCGCTGGTATCCCGCGCCGCCGCGCTGCCTCTGTCCTTCGCTCAGGAGCGCCTCTGGTTCGCCGAGCAGCTCGCGGCGGGAGCGAGCGCCTACAACATGGCTGTGGCGCTGGAGATCCACGGCGCGCTCGATCGCACGGTGCTGGCGGCGGCGGCCGCCGAGATCGTCCGCCGCCATGAATCGCTGCGCACCCGCTTCCTGACGGCGGATGCCGGACCTCTGCAGGTCATCGAGCCGCGAGTGCCGCTCGCCGTGCCGCTCGTCGACCTCTCGGGGCTGACGGAGGCGGCCCGCGAGGGGGAGCTGCGGCGCCTCTCCGGGGAGGCGGCGCGCTATCCGTACGACCTGGCTGTAGCGCCGCTGCTCCAGACGTGGCTGCTGCGCCTGGGCTCGGCGGAGCACCGCCTGCTGATCTCCATGCACCATATCGTCTCCGACGGCTGGTCGATGGGCGTGTTTCTGCGCGAGCTCTGCCAGCTCTATGGGGACATCGCGGCGGCAGGGTCTCCCTCGCTGCCGCCGCTGCCGATCCAGTATGCGGACTTCGCCGCCTGGCAGCGCCGATGGCTGCAAGGGGAGGAGCTGGAGTCGCTCCTGGGGTACTGGCGGCAGCGGCTGGCCGGGGCCCCCGAGGTCCTGGCGCTGCCGACCGACCGGCCGCGGCCGGCGGTGCGCAGTCTGCGCGGCGCCAACTGGTCCCGCCTGCTGCCGCCGGACCTGCGCGCCGGCCTCAAAGACCTCAGCCGGCGATGCGGGGCCACCCTGTTCATGACCGTGCTGGCGGCGTTCAAAGTGCTCCTCTCCCGCTACAGCGGGCAGTTGGACATCCTGGTGGGCACCGATATCGCCGGTCGCAACCGGCGCGAGCTGGAGGGCCTCATCGGCTTCTTCGTCAACCACCCGGTCCTGCGCACTGACCTGAGCGGCAATCCGACTTTCGCCGAGTTGCTGGACCGCGTCCGCCGGGTGACCTTGGAGGCCTACGCTCATCAGGACCTGCCGTTCGAGAAGCTCGTCGAGGAGCTCCAGCCGCAGCGGGACCTGAGCCGGGCGCCGCTCTTCCAGATCCTTTTCGTGCTGCAGAACGTGTCGCTCGCAACGCTCAGGACTCCGGACCTCGCCTTCACTCCCCTGGCGGTGGACAGCGGGCGGTGCAAGTTCGACTTGATCCTCATGATGTGGGAGCTCGAGGACGGCCTGCAGGAGGTTTGGACCTACAGCACCGATCTCTTCGCGGAGGCCACGATCGCCCGTATGTCGGGGCATCTGGAGGCGCTGCTGCGCCAGATCGTTGCCAGGCCCGAGGCCCGGCTGAGCGACCTCGAGATGCTGACCGCACAGGAAAAGGAGCAGCAGACCATGGAGAGAGAACAACGTCAGAGCCTGGAGGCCAACACCCTGCGGCGCAGCCGCCGTCGGGCGGTGGACCTGGCGAGCCTCAGTCCGATCGCCCTCCGCACGATCGCGGGCGGCGACACCCGCTGTCTGGTGGTGGAGCCGGCCCGCGAGGACGTGGATCTGATCGAGTGGATCCGAGCCGAGCCGGATTTCCTGGAGAGCAACCTCCGCGAGTACGGGGCCGTCCTGTTCCGGGGTTTTCCGATTGGAAACGCGGCGGAGTTCGAGCGGTTCGCCCAGGCGGTCTGCCCCGAGCTGTTCGGCGACTACGGCGATCTGCCGCGGGCCGGTCTGGAAGGCAAGGTGTACACCTCGACGCCCTATCCCGCCGATCAGTGGATCCTCTATCACAACGAGAGCTCCCACTTGGACCGCTGGCCGCTCAAGCAGTTCTTCCATTGCATCCAGCCGGCCGAGCGCGGCGGCGAGACGCCGCTCGCGGACTGCCGCCGGGTCTATGAGCGGCTCGATCCGGAGATCCGCCGCGCCTTCGCGGAACACGGGGTGATGTACGTGCGCAATTTCACTCCCGGCATCGACGTGAGCTGGCAGGAGTTCTTCCATACCGATGACCGGCGGGAGGTGGAGACGGCCTGCCGGGCCGCCGGTCTCGACATCGAATGGAAGGAGGACGGCAGTCTGCGCACCCGCAAGGTCTGCCCGGCCGTGGCGCGGCACCCGCGGACCGGCGAGGACATCTTCTTCAACCAGATCCAGGCGCACCATGTCTTCTGCGTCAGCCCGGAGGTCCGGGAATCCTTGCTCGCCCTCTTCCCCGAAGAGTCGCTGCCGCGCAACGTCTATTTCGGCGACGGCTCACCCATCGCGGACTCCGTGATGCAGCGGATCATCGACGTCTACCACCAGGTGGCGGTCCGCTTCGCCTGGCAGAAGGGCGACATTCTGGTGGTCGACAACATGCTCGTCGCGCACTCCCGGGCGCCGTTCGCCGGTGAGCGGAAGATCGTCGTCACGATGGGCGAGATGGTGGCTCACGAGGTTCTCTGAGGATCGCCGCAGAGGTGGAGATGAACGAGGAACCGATGGAGGCGTTTCAGCTCTCGCCACAGCAGCGGCGGGTGTGGCTGCTACAGGAAGGCCGCACGAGCCTGGCGCGCGCCACGGTCCGGCTCGCGGGCGAGCTCGACGCCTCCCGGCTGCGCGCGGCCGTGGAACGGGTCGTCGCCCGTCACGAGATCCTGCGCACCCGCTGCCTGCGCCGGCCCGGGTTCCGCGTGCCGTTCCAGGCGATCGCTCCCGACGCCGATTTCCGGTGGGACGCCTGCGATTCGGAAGCCGCGGCGGACTCTCCCGAGGCGGAGCTCGAAGCCCTGGTGGAGAGCCGCCGGCCGCCGGCCATCGACCTCGAGCGCGGGCCCGTATTGGCGGCGGAGCTCATCCGGCTGGCCGCCGGCGGGCACGCCCTGCTGCTCGTCCTGCCCTCCATCTGCGCCGACGCCGCCACGCTCCGGCTCCTCGCGGCCGAGATCGCCGAAGCTTACGCCGGGGTGGAGCCTGTCGGACCCGGGCCCCTTCAGTATGTGGATTATTCGGAGTGGCAGCACGAGCTGCTCGAGGCATCCGACGAGGTCGCCCGGACGGCCCGCGATTTCTGGCGCGGGCGCGACCTGGCGGCGACCTCCTCGCTGAGCCTGCCGTTCGAGGTGAGGCGCGACGAATCGCCGGCGGAACCGGCCGCGGAAATCCGGGTTCTCTTCCCTCCCGAGCTGGCAGCGCGGGCCGCGGAGGCCGCTGCGGCTCTCGGCGCCTCCCCGGCGGAATTCTGGCTGGCCTGTTGGCTGGCTCTGTTGGGCCGGCGGACCGGTGCCTCCCGGCCTGCCGTCGCCCTTCGTCGCGACGGCCGCGGCCTCGAAGAGCTCCGCGGCGCGCTCGGTCTGTTCGCCCGTTGGCTGCCGGTCTCCGCCCCGTACGCTGCCGACCAGCGCTTCCTCGACCTGATGGCGCAGGTGGTCAGGGCCGTCCGCGAGGCGGAGGAGCACGAGCAGTTTTTCTCCTTGAATGGCGGGGAGGCGCCGCGCTCCGCCGCTTTCGGCTTCGAGCTCGATGACCAGCCGGAGGCCTGGACGTCGGCCGGTCTCGACTTCGCGCTCTGGCGGCGCGAGGCCGCGAGCGAGAGATTCCGTCTGCTGCTTTCCTGCACCCGGCGGGGCGGCGGTCTGGAAGCCAGGTTCGCGTACGATCCGCTGGGTTTCGAGGACCGTGACGTCGAACGGCTGGCCCGGGAGCTCGGCGCCCTGTGCCGCGCGGCCCTGGCACGGCCGGAGGAGCCCGTCGGAACCCTCGAGCTCCTCGATGAGGACGAACGGCGGCGCCTGCTGGTGGAGCTCAACGACACGCGCCAGGACTTCGGACCGGAGCGGTGCGTCCACGAGCTGTTCGAGAACGCGGCCGCGGCCACGCCGGACCAGGTGGCGGTCGTCTGCGAGGAGCGGTCGATCCGCTACGGCGACCTCAACGCGCGCGCCAACCAGCTCGCCCACCACCTGCGCCGGTTGGGGGTGGGCTCCGACGTTCCCGTGGCTCTCTGTCTGGAGAGGTCGGTGGAGACGGTCCTCGCCATCCTGGCGGTCTGGAAAGCCGGCGGAGCGTACGTGCCGCTCGATCCGGACCAGCCGCAGCGGCGCCTTGCGCAGATGATCGAGGACGTCGCCGCGCCGGTGGTGCTGACCCACCGCGACTTCGCCGTGCCTGGCGCCGCCCGCGTCGTCCGCCTGGACGCCGATTGGAGCGAGATCGCAACCGCCCAGGATAGCGATCCCCTGCGAGCCGCCGTGCCGGCGAATCTCGCCTACGTCATCTTCACCTCCGGCTCCACGGGCCGGCCGAAAGGAGTCTGCGTCGAGCACCGACAGCTCTTCAATTACGTGCAGAGCGCCTCGCGGTGCCTCGGTCTGCCCGCTGGTGGCAGCTATGCCGTCGTATCGACCTTCAGCGCCGATCTGGGACACACGTCCATCTTCCCGGCCCTCTGCACCGGCGGCACCCTCCATGTCCTCGGCGTGGAGCGGGCTTCCGACGCGCAGGCGTTCCGCGAGTACTTCGGCCGTCACGCGATCGACTGCTTGAAGATCGTTCCCAGCCACCTGCAGGCGCTCCAGGAGTCGATGGAGCCGGGAGGCGGGCTGCCGCGCCAGCGGCTCATCCTGGGCGGCGAGGCGTCGCCTCGCGGCTGGGCCCTCGACCTGGCGGCCGGCGATCCCGGGTGCTTGGTCTTCAACCATTATGGCCCGTCGGAAACCACGGTGGGCGTGCTGACCTGCCCCGTGCGGCCCGCGGGGCTCGACCCGCGCGCCGCCACCGTGCCGCTGGGCAGCCCGATGCCGAATCTCCGCGTCTACCTGTTGGACCGGGACCTCGCTCCCGTGCCCGCGTGGGCCGCCGGGGAGGTTTTCATCGGCGGCGCCGGAGTGGCCCGCGGATACTGCCGGCGGCCCGACCTCACCGCGGAGCGCTTCGTTCCCGATCTCTGGAGCGGAGCGCCGGGAGCCCGTCTCTACCGTACGGGGGATCTGGCGCGCCGCCTCACCGACGGGAAGATCGAGTTCCTGGGGCGGATCGATCATCAGGTCAAGTTCCACGGCTTCCGGGTGGAGCTCGGCGAGATCCGCGGGGCGTTGAACGAGCACTCGCAGGTCCGCGACAGCGTCGTCACCAAGGTCCAGGACCGGCACCAGCGCGACGTCCTGGTGGCCTACTACGTCTCGCGGCAGCCGGTCGAGGTGGCGGAGCTGCGCGAGTGGCTCGCCGACAGGATCCCGGAGGAGACGATTCCCAACGTCTTCGTCCACCTGCGCAGGCTGCCGCTGACGCTCAACGGCAAGGTCAACGTGCAGGCCTTGCCAAGCCTGGAGGAAGTGCGGGAGAAGCTCGAAAAGCAGTTCGTGGCCCCGCGCAATGCGACCGAAAAATGCCTGGCGGCGATCTGGGCCGAGGTGCTGGGCGCGCCCCAAGTCGGCGTGCAGGACAACTTCTTCGAGCTGGGCGGCCACTCCCTGCTGGCGACGCGCGTGGTTTCGCGGGTCCGCCAGGCGCTAGCCATCGAGATGCCGCTGCGCAGCCTCTTCGAAAACCCCACGATCGCCGGCCTTGCGGCCGCCATCGCGGAGGGCCGCTTCCAGCCGCTGCGCGCCGCGCCTCCCGCTCCGGTTGCCGCGGCCGCGGCTCAGACGCTCGAGGATCAGCTCGCGGAGCTGGAGCGGTTGTCCGATCAGGACGTCAAGGAGCTCCTGGGTGGGATCTGACGCCGCGGTCGCGGAGCTCGCCGCGCGGCTGGCCGGGCTGTCGCCGGAGAAGCGGCTGCT
>DATBGJ010000422.1:0-3463 GCA_036558045.1 Thermoanaerobaculia bacterium | reverse complement strand
CCGATCGATGCCACGGGCCGGCCCGCGTCGTCGCCGCCGCCGAGCGTGTTCGTTGGATCGTCGAAGCGCCGGAAGTCCGGGCCGAGCCGCTGGTGATCGTCATGCCACGCGACAGACCCCTTGGTCATCCAGCCGTCAGCGAGGCGCTTGTTCCAGGTCGCGGTGAGCCCGAAGTCCTCCCGTTGCCGGTCGCCGTTGGTGAGCAGGGTGCCGCCGGTCCACGTCAGGCCGGGCCGCAGGTCCCAGAAAGGCGCGTCGTAAGGCGTGCCGTCCGGCAGCACTCCGGTGAGCCGGCCCGCGGGCACCCAGTCGCCGGCCGTGGCCGTGAAGACGGCGCCCGTCGCCGCATCGCGGACGAGGAGGCGCTCCTCCAGGAGATCGCGGGTGCGCCGCCAGGTGGCGTGCAGGCTGACCAGGAAATCCGACCTCATCACGTGATGAAAACCGAGGCCCGCCTCGTCGGAGATCTCCGGCCGCAGGCGCGGATCGACGGCATCGGGATCGAGGTCCGGCCGCAGAGGATCGAGACCCTCGCCGTGCAGGATCTGGATGGGCTCGCCAGGATCGGGAAAGAGATCGCCGTCGCGGTCCGTGAAGAGCGCGCGCAGCACGGCCGGCGCGCCGGGATCGAGGTGCCACGGCACGCGCGCGTCGAGGCGGGAGGCGAAGCGCGCGACGGACACCCTCAACTGCATGTCCTGCTCCTCCCTCAGCGTCCGGAGGAGTTGGAGGCGCGGCGAAAAGGTCCAGGGCCGGGGACCGCCGGCGATCCCCAGGTCCTGACCGTCGGCGCGCAGGCCGGCGCTGAGCGTCCAGTCGTCGGCGTCCATCTTGTCCTGGAGCCACAGGCCCGAGGTCTCGATGCGGGCGTCGGCCCGGCCGCCGCGCCAGGATTCGGCCAGGGCGAAATCGTTCGCGAGGCTGAGAAGACTGCCGGAAATTCCCAGAGGGTCCGGCGGAGCGAGAATCGAGTCCTCCTCCTCTCGCCGCCAGCCGCCGCCGAAGGTGATCTCGTGATACGTCGAGCCGCCTTGGAAGAGTGAAGCGTCGAGCCGCGCCTGCCGCGTCCGCCGCTCCTCCCGGACGCCGAACCAGCTCCCACGGGCCACGCCGTCCGGACCGATCCGCGCCGCCTCGCCGGCCGACCGCGGAAGCTCGTCGAGCCGCCCGTCCACGTTGCCGAAGCTCGCGGTGATATAGAAATTAGGGGAGACGATGGCCGTGCTCTCCACCGCCCATACCGTCTCCCGGCCGTCCTCCTCCCAGGTGGTCTCCGGCGCGCGCGTGGGAGCCGCTCCGATGCCGGAGCCCTCGACGTCGCCGCGGCTCGCCGCCAGCAGGGTGGAGACGTTGTTGCCCATCTGCGCGTTCAGCTTGAAACGGCCGCTGCGGCCGGACTGCTCCTCCTCCTGGCCGCCGAGGGCGATGCTCTGGACGTCGTGGTAGCCGGCGTCGCCCCAGATCCAGAGCTTGTCGACGACGAGGGAGCCGCCGAGCTCGGCGCGGCCGGCGCGCGAAGAGCTGGTGCGGTTGGTTTCGGCGCTGTGGCCGCCGCCGGCGAGATCGCCGCCGCTCTCGGTATAGGAGCCCGAGGCCCGCCACTCGTTCGTGCCCCGCCGCGGGCGCAGCCTGATGTCGGGATCGCCCGGAGTCGGGATCTCCCGGAAAGCCTCGAAGTCGAGATCGGCGGGGAGAGAGCCCGCCGCGGACATGGCGGTGGTCATCAATGTATCGGGGCCGGCGAAGTCCTCTCCCTCGTCGGCATCGGCTTCCGAGAGGCGGGACGACGAGCCGCAGCCGCTCTCGTGGCCGCCCACGTTGATGCGGTCCACCAGCACGCCGGGAGTGGTCTTCAGGATCTCCCAGGGATCGCGGGCGGTGGGGATCTTCTCCAGCTCCGCCGCCGAGACCGTGTCCTTGGAGAGGCGGCGCTCGGCGAGCAGCGGGCTCTCCCCGGTGACCGTGATGACGCCCTCCAGGGTCATCGGCACGTCGACCGTCGTGTTACGGCCGATCTTGACGTCGATATTCGGGTAGTCGAAGGTGGAGAAGCCTTCCATCTCGGCCTTGATGACATAGATGCCGGGCGCCAGAGCCAGGAAGCGGAAGTGTCCCTGAGCGTCCGTCACCTGGACCTGCGGAGCTCCCGGGCCGGTCAAGGTCACGGTGGCTCCGGGCAGCGGCGCCGCCTGGTCGTCTGTGACCGTGCCGTAGAGGTTGCCAGTCTGCAACTGGGCGAAAACCGAGCCGCTGAAGAGGATCGAAAGGAACAGCACCAGCGCGACCGTCCCAAAACGGTTTCTCATCGCCTGCCTCCCATCGATACGACTGAGAATGAGCAAACGGGGTGCCACTCCGCTGGCCGGCAAGAAACCTTTAAGGATCAGAGGCTTGTGGGATTCAAGCAACTTCCGCGTTCAACGCCTTGAATCGTGCGCTTCAACCGATTGAGCCGGCTACCCCCGCACCCGCCGCCAGATCCCCTCGTAGTCGATCACCAGATCGTCATCGTCCACCTCGAGCTCGGCCGTGAAGGCGCCGCGGCGGCTGGAGTAGCGGAATCGCCGCTCGGCCAGGCGCTCGTACTCCTGGGGGAGAGGCTCGATCGTCAACGCGGGAAAGCGGACCCACGCCGCCGTGATCGGACCGCTGTTTTCGCCGACCTGGAGGCCGAGACGCCGGATCGGCAGGGTGTTCGTGGAAGGGCTCCAACTCAGATCGACGTCGATGCAGCCGCGTACTGCTTCCTGCTCCGTGTCGTCCGCGTACCAGCGGCCGTCTTCAACGGCGAGCCGGAGGGAACGTTCCTCGCCGCCCTCGCGAACCCGAACGTTGACGCGACGGGTCCGCCAACCTGTATCGCAAAAGATCTCGTAGTCCGCCTGCGCGGGGCCGTGCTCGTCGAGGGCGAGGATGGTACCGCGCAGCGCCCATCCGTCGGTGATCCGGTTCAGCTCGAAGCGTTCGAGCCCCGTACCTTGGACGCGCTGCCAGAGGATTGCCTTCGAGTTTTCCATCCTTTCAGTTTAAAGGATCTCAGTCGCTGTAACGGACTCGTAAACGAGTTTTACAAGGCCTTTGTCTGCAAAACGTAAACGGCCTTTTTACAGCGCCTTCATCATGGCGGCCCTCGCCGCCTGCTACAACGGACCATCGAGACGTGGGCGGGGAGCCGCCGGAGGGCGTTTCGATGGTCTCGCGTACGATTCCTTTTCTCTACGCTTTCTGGTTGGCCGTGCTGGCGGTCTTCGCCGCCTGCCAGGCCGCTTCGGCCGACGAGCTCAAGTCTCTGCGCGCGAAGGCGATCGCCGCGCCGATCGCGCTCGACGGTTCGCTCAACGAGCCGGTCTGGCAGGACGTCCAGGCCGCGACCGGATTCGTCCAGCGCGAGCCGGCGGTGGGATCTCCGGCCACCGAGGAGACCGAGGTCAAAGTGGCCTACACTCCGAGCACTCTGTACATC
>DATBGJ010000421.1:0-4598 GCA_036558045.1 Thermoanaerobaculia bacterium | reverse complement strand
CACTCCCAGAAGATCTTCGGCAGGTAGACCCGCGAGTCGCCGGCGAAATCGGCGGCGAAGCGCTCGGCGTTGCGTCCCTCGGCCTGCAGATCGAGCTCGGCCCGCGTGGTCTCGGTGATCTCCACGGCCAGGCGGTCGAGGTTCACCCGCCGCCGGATGGTCTTCGAGAACTTCAGCAGGCGCGTGGCGAGCCGCGCGGCCGCGAGGTCGGTCTCGACGAGCACGTCGATCCCCGGCCGCAGCACCTTGACCACCACTTCCCTGCCGTCGGGCAGCCGGGCGCGGTGGACCTGCGCCAGCGAAGCGGCGCCGATCGTGTCCGGGGCGATCGAGGCGAAAATCTCGGCGAGCGGGCGGCCGAAGTCCTCCTCGATCTGGCGGGCGATGGGGGGGAACGCCTCGGGCGGCACCTCGTCCTGCAGGCCGGAGAGCTCGTGCGTGATCTCCGGCGGCAGGATGTCGACGCGGGTGGAGAGGAACTGTCCGATCTTGATCAGGACGCCGCCCATCTCCGTCGCCAGCGAGCGGTAGCGCCGGGCGATGACCTGGTAGCGCTCGATGGGCGGGCGCCGGAGCCGCCGCAGCCCCGGCGCGTTGAGGAAGACGTCCCACCACAGGACGTGAACGAACGTGCGGGTCACGAAACGGCGCACCTTGCGATAGCGCCGGAAGTCGATTCCCGCGGGCATGGGGGTACGATATAACGCATGGCCGCCCACCCCCACCGCACCGATTCCGACGGCCTGACCTTCCGCCCGTTTGCGTCCCTGCCCGACTACGAGGCCTGCATCGAGCTGCAGCGGCTGACGTGGGGGCGGGATTTCTCCGACGCCGTCCCCATGAGCATGCTCAAGGTCACGCAGAAGGCCGGTGGGATCGCCGCCGGCGCGTTCGCCGCGGACGGCCGGATTCTCGGTTTCATCTATGGCCTCGCCGGGTACGTGGAGGGCCGGCCCTTTCACTGGTCGCACATGCTCGCCGTCCATCCCGAGGCGCGCGATCTCGGCCTCGGCACCCGGCTCAAGCTCTATCAGCGCGAGGTCCTCCTCGCCGCCGGCGTCGAGGAGGTCCGCTGGACCTACGATCCCCTGGAGGCGCGCAACGCCAACCTCAATCTCAACCACCTCGGCGCCGAAGTGGCCGAGTACGTCGAGGAGATGTACGAGGGCGAGATGGGCGAGCTCGCCAAGGGGATCGGTACGGACCGCTTCATCGTCTCCTGGCGGATCGCCGGCGAGCGCGTGGCGCGGGCGCTCGCCGATCACCGGCGCGGCGAAGACGGACGGTTTCGCGACGCCCCCATCGCCAACCCCGGAGCCGCGGAGCGAGACCTGCCTGATGCGTCCAGGGTGCGCATCGAGATCCCGGAGAACATCCAGGTGGTCAAGGTGGAGCAGCCCGAGAGCGCGATGGCGTGGCGCGCCTCCACGCGGCGGGCGTTCGAAACCTGCCTGGCGCGCGGTTACAAGGTCGAGGCGTTCTACCGCGAGGGCGGCCGTTGTTTCTACGGATTGGAGAAGCTCCATGATGCGGATTGAGTCCATCACCCTGCGCGAGGTCACGCTCGCCTTGAAGGAGCCGTTCCAGATCTCCTCCGGCACGCAGAGCCGGCGCCGCATCGTGCTCGTCGAGCTGCGCAGCTCCGATGGCGTCGAGGGCTGGGGCGAATGCACGGCGGGCGAGTTTCCCAACTACAGCCCGGAGACGCCGGACACCGCCTGGATCGCGCTCCGCGAGTGGGTGGCGCCGCGGGTGCTGGGCTGCGATTTCGGCGGACCCGAGGAGATCCATCCGGTGCTGGAGAAGGACTTCCGCGGCCACAACATGGCGAAGGCGGCGGTCGAGATGGCGGCCTGGGAGATGGCGGCGCGGATGGAGGGGGTCTCCCTCTCGCGCAAGCTCGGCGGCACGCGCGAGCGCATCCGCGTCGGCATCTCGCTCGGCATCCAGGCGAGCCCCGAGGCGCTGGTCGAGAAGGCGCGGGCGGCTCTGGCGCGCGGCTATCGCAAGGTCAAGATCAAGATCAAGCCGGGCGCCGACGTGGAGTACGTGCGCGCCGTGCGCGAGGCGCTCGGTCCCGAAGCGCCGCTCATGGCCGACGCCAACAACGCCTATAGCCTGGAGGACACGGCGAGTCTCGAAGCGCTCGATCGGCTCGGCCTGATGATGATCGAGCAGCCGCTCGCCTGGGACGACCTGCTGCGCCACGCCGAGCTGCAGAAGCGCCTGCAGACCCCGCTCTGCATCGACGAGTCGATCACCAGCGCCGACCGCGCCGCGGACATGATCGCCCTCGGCTCCGGGCGCATCGTCAACGTCAAGGCCGGCCGCGTCGGCGGCTTCCGCCAATCGAAGGCGATCCACGACCTCTGCCAGGCGCACGGCATTCCGGTGTGGTGCGGCGGCATGCTGGAGAGTGGCATCGGCCGCGCCCACAACGTGGCCCTCGCCTCGCTGCCGAACTTCACCCTGCCCGGCGACGTCTCGCCCAGCGAGCGCTACTGGGAGCGCGACGTCGTGCTTCCAGAGTGGACGATGGACAGGGAAGGATGGGTGAACGTGCCGGTCGACGAGCCCGGTATGGGTGTGCGGCCGGACCTCGACCGCATCGAGGATCTCACGGTGCGCCGCGAAGAGCTGCGGGCGCGTTGAATGCTCTACCGCCTGCTCGCCGATCTCGTCGTCGTCCTCCACTGCGCCTTCGTGCTCTTCGTCGTGCTGGGCGGCCTCCTGGCGCTGCGCTGGCCGCGCGCCGTCTGGTTCCATCTGCCGGCGGCGATCTGGGGGGCCGGCATCGAATTCGTCCAGGGGATCTGCCCGCTGACGCCGTTGGAGAACCATCTCCGTCAGCTCGGCGGCGAAGCCGGATACTCGGGCGGCTTCGTGGAGCACTACCTGTTGCCGGTGCTTTATCCGGCGGGGCTCGACCAGAATGTCCAGGTGGGGATCGGGATCTTCGTGCTCCTCTTGAACGTCACGGTCTACGCCGTCGTCTGGCGTAGATCACGACGCCGAGCAAGGGGATGACGGCGAGGCTCCAGGCCCAGAGGGGAATGTCCCAGCCCTTTCGCCCGCCGGGAAGAGGCACCACGTCGCCGTCTCCCAGCACCACCACGCCGGCCCAGGCGGCGGCGGGCGCACCTTCGGCGATGAGCTCGCGCTGCGCGGCTCGCAGGGCGGCGGCGACGCTCGCGCCTCGTCCGAGGTGGCGGTAGAAGCGCTCGAAGAGGTCGGCGGCCTCGTCGTCGCGCAGCCGCCAGAGGCTGGCGACGACGGTGTGGGCTCCGGCCTGGAAGAAGGCGCGGGCGAGGCTCATCACCCCTTCGCCGCGCAGGAGGACTCCCGTGTTGCTGCTGCAGGCGGAGAGCACCACGACCCTGCCATTGAGGTGGAGGTCCAGGATCTCGCGGATCTGAAGTAATCCATCCTGATTGGCGGCGCCGGGGGCCAGCATCACTCCGGATCGCTCGGGATGGGTCTCGTCGGTCACAGCGTGCGTGGCGAAGTGCAGTACGCCGAACCTCTGGAGCGGGGCCGTCTTGAGGTACGTCTCAGACGCCTCCTCGCCGAGCCGCTGCACGCTGCCGCCGCCCAGGCTCCCCACCACCGCCCGGCTCTCCCGGCGCGCGAAGGGGAGCGGTCCGAGCCGCACCCCGGAGGCGAAGACGGCGCCGCGCTCCTGCGCCGCGGCGGGCTCGGCGCCTGCGCCCGGCATCGGCGGATCGGCGAAGACCAGGGCCGGAATGGGCGCGGCCGGCAGCCGGTTTTTCTCCCAGCTCAGCCACAGCGTCGCGGCAGGCACCTCGGTCAGCTCGAAGCGCTCCGCCAGCGGGGGAGCCTGGCGCGAAGCCCTGAGGGCGGCGAACGGGAGCTGATGCAGCGCGTCGTCCGGAATCAGGACCAGCCGCCGGACACCGGCCGGCAGATCGCGCAACGGCTGATCCAGGAGTTGCCGGTAGAATCCGGCAGACGGAGCGGCCTCGGCGCCGTTGCGCGGCTCGAACGTGCCGTTGAACAGCCGCACGGCCGAGCGCAGCTCGCCGCGTCCCGGCAGGCGGTAGACGCGCGTCCCGGCGCGGCTCACGGCGAGGAGCCAGGAGCCTCCGCCGAAGCCTCCCCGTGCATCTTCCCAGGGCGCGATCTGGAAGGAGAGGAGGGCCTCGTCGGGACCCAGCGCCTGGCGGACTCGCGCCAGGGTGGCGAAGTCGGGCCGGGGCGCGGTGCCGAGAGCCGGCGCGGCGCGGGCGAGCCGATTGCGCAGCTCCGCTTCCTCCATCTCCAATTGCTCCAGCTCCCGGCTCGCCGTGGCACGCTCCGCCGCCGGCAGGTCCGGATCGAGCAGCCGGCGCTGCACGCCCGAGATCTGCTCGAGGACCGCACCGTGCCGCTGGCGGATCGGCGCCGCCGCGGCCGGCAGGGCGCGGGCGGCTTCGAGCCGGTCGATGAGGCTGCGCGCCCGCAGGCGCTCGGCGACGCGGAAGGCCCGTTCGAGATCCTGCTCGCCGCCGCCCGCGAGGCCGGCCGCGAGCAGCCGGCCGGAGAGCCAGTAGTAATCCTCCGTCCAGGTGGAGAACGCCTCCGCCCGGCCGGAGGAGGCC
>DATBGJ010000420.1:0-4675 GCA_036558045.1 Thermoanaerobaculia bacterium | reverse complement strand
TCCCACGCGATGGGCGGTCCGGCGTGGAGAAGGAGGTCGTCCCGCATGCCGGGGATGACCTCGCGCGCCACGGCCAGCCCCTTGAGGACCGGCCGGGCGGCCGTCATGCGTTCTACAGCGGTGCGGTTGGCGTGCTCGATGTCGATCCCCATCCGGAATCCAGTCCCTTATGTCTCTGAGGTCCCTTTCGTCCCTTTCATTCTTGCCAGGATCCCCGCCAGCTTCTCATTCCCTCCCGCCGGAGGCTTCCACTCCACCTGCACGGCTCGGGCTCCCTGGGCGGCAAGGCTATCGTAGAAGGATTCCAGCCCGACGTTGACCGCCGCGAGCGGCCCCTGGACCGCCTCCAGCGGGACCGGTTCTGCGTTTTCGGGGTCTCCCAAAGCCGTCGTCAATTCGGCCGCGCGCTCCACCAACTCGCCAACCGTGCGGCAGACGCGGGCGCCGGCCTGCTCCAGCGTGGAGATCTGCGTCGCGAGGTCCTGCGGATCTTCATCGGTACCGATGACCAGGACGGCGATCTCCAGATCTCGCCCCTCCCGCGCGCGCTCGATCTCCGGCGCCAGCTCGCCGGCCGGATCGGCGTGCGCTCCCTCGCCGAGCACGAGGTCGAGCACGATGAGGCCCACCTCCGCATCGGCCGCCTCCTGGCGCAGCCGCCGGCGGCGCAAATCGAAATCCATCATGGGATGCAGGCGGCCGACAGTGAACTCGTCCGCTCCGAGATCGAGGATCGTGTGGCCCTGACTGTGCAGTGGATCCGCCAGCCGCTGCGATTCTGAAAGAGGAGCGTTCGAATACATCGGCGAGAGGAAAGCCGAGATTCCCAGAAGCGCCTCGTAAGCCAGCGTTCCCCCTGAGAAAAGACCGCGTAGGTATCCTTGCGGTCGGTGTAGGAAAGAGGGCGCAGCATGCTGCGCCCCTACAATTTCGACAGCCAGTTCAGCCGCCTCCGCGAGGGTTGACGCGAAGTGGACGTTCCCGAGTCTGCGTACGGACAGAGGTGCGCCGAGAAAATCCACCACGACCGGTTTCCCAATCGCCCGCGCTGCCGCCAGCAGACGCACCGCCACCTCTGGCGAAGGCGGCTTCGAGACCAGCACGATCACCTGCGTCTCAGGATCGCGCCGCAACAGATCCAGCGCCTGCGCCGCCGTGACGCCGCCGACGCCGGCGGAGAGATCGCGCCCGCCGGTGCCGATCGCCTGCGAGATGCCGGCCCCCAGCGCGTGGACGTGGCTCATGATCGCCTGCAGGCCCGTGCCCGAGGCACCGATCAGTCCGATGGACCCGCGACGCACGCGGTTGGCGAAGCCGAGCCCGACGCCGCCCACGACCGCGGTGCCGCAGTCCGGCCCCAGGACGAGCAGGCCCTTCGCGCGAGCCTTGCGCTTGAGGGCCACCTCGGCCGCCACCGGCACATTGTCGCTGTAGAGGAAGACGTTGCGGCCGTGATCGAGCGCCTCGTCCGCCACGCCGGCGGCGTAGCGACCGGGCACCGAGATCAGCACCCAGCGCGTCTCGGGGAGCATCTTCAAGGCGGTCGCGAGGCTGCGCGGCCGGAAATCCTGCTCGCCGCCGCTCCGGCGGACCTGCAAGAGAGCATCGACCCTCGCCAGGGCCTCGCCCGCCGCCGCGTTGCTCTCCGCCTTCACCGCGATCAGCAGGTCGTGGGGTCCGGCCGCCACCTCCTCGCTGGGCTCCAAGCCGCTTGCGGCCAGGACGTCGAGATTGGCGGGCGTCGCCATCACCACGCCGGCGTCGAGCACTCCCGGCAGGCCGGCGAGCGCGCGCTGGAGCTGCATCAACACGACCGAGTCGTGATAGGCGCCGGGGCGCACGGCGCAGCGGGTGACCGGCTCGGAGCTCACGAGCGGACGGCGCCTTCCAGCTCCCCCGCCCAGGCCAGCAGATCCTCGTCCGCCCACCAGCGCGCGACGATCTGGAGCCCCATCGGCAGGCCGGCCGCGTTGCGTCCCGCGGGCAGGCAGACGGCCGGCATGCCGGCGTGGGTCCAGGGGAGGTTCATCACCGGATCGCCGGTGGAGTCGAGCCCGCGCGGCGCGGCGCCCAGGGCGGGCGGCGAGAGCCAGAGGTCGAGCCGGTGCTCGTCCATGAGCGACGTCAGGGCGTTGCGCAGCTCTACCCGGCCCTCCAGGTCGTGGGCGAGCTCGTCGTCCGTCACCGACTGTCCACGCTCGATCAGCTCGGCCGTCTTCCGATGGTACAGATCGCCGTGGCGGGCGAACCAGTCGCGATGGACGTGCGCGGCCTCGGCGGCGGTGGCCCGGAAGTGGCGCTCCACGATCTCACCGAAGTCCTCCATCGCGGGAATGGACTCGACCTCGTAACCGGCAGCGGCCAGACGGCGGCAGACCTCGCGGAAATGGACCAGCCCTTCGCCGGCGGCGCGCTCCAGGTACGGCCCTTCCGGCACGCCCAGCCGGGGCTTGCGCGGCGGCGCCGCGGGCCGCCAGACGCGGCAGAGCACGGCGGCTGCCCTCATCGCGCCGGCCGCGTCCGGGGTGAAGAAGCCGATGTGGTCAAAGGAAGGCGCGAGCGGGATCACGCCGTCGCGCGAGATGCGCTCGTAGCTGGGCTTGAAGCCGACGACGCCGCAGAAGGCGGCGGGACGCAGGATCGAGCCGATCGTCTGCGTGCCGAGCGCCAGCGGCGAGAGGCCGGCCGCCACGGCCGCCGCCGAGCCGCTGCTCGAGCCGCCGGGCGTGTGCTCCAGGTTCCACGGATTGCGCGTCGGTCCCGGAGCGAAGAAGGCGAACTCGGTGGAGACGGTCTTGCCCAGGATCAGCGCGCCGGCTGCCTTGAGCGCCGCGACGCTCGCGGCCTCCGGCCCGATGAGCTCCTCCGGCGGCAACCGGCTGCCGCCGCGCGTCTCGAAGCCGTCGGCGTGAAAGATGTCCTTGACGCCCACCGGCACGCCGAAGAGCGGCGGCCGCAGCCAGGGGCCGGGCCAGTGCTCCTCCAGCGCCGTGGCTTCCCGGCGCAGGCGCTCGAACCGCCGCTCTTCCGGCATGAAGGCCCGCACCTCGGGCTCGCGTACGGCGAAGAGCGCCTCCAGGCGATCGAGGTCGTTCACCCCACGGATTGGCGCCGCCTTTCCGCGGCGAGCTTCACTGCGTCGACGATGTGCTGGTAGCCGGTACAGCGGCAGAGATTGCCCGAGATGGCCTGGCGGATCTCCGCCTCGGAGGGATCGGGGTTCTCCTCCAGGAACGGCACCAGCGTCATCAGGAAGCCCGGCGTGCAGAAGCCGCACTGCAGGCCGTGGCACTCCCAGAAGGCCTGCTGCAGCGGATGGAGCTGGTCGGGCCCGGGAGAGAGGCTCTCGACCGTCTCGAGATCGTGGCCGTCCGCCTGCACGGCGAGCATGATGCAGGAGCGCACCGGCTGGCCGTCGAAGAGGATCGTGCAGGCGCCGCAGACTCCGTGCTCGCAGCCGACGTGCGTGCCGGTGAGGTCCAGCTCGTGGCGCAGGAAGTCCGAGAGCAGCAGGCGCGGCTCGATCTCGCGCTCGTAGGCGCGGCCGTTGACGGTGACGGAAACCTTGTACAGCCCGTTCACGCCGCGGCCCTCGCCCGCTCGGCCGCGCGGCGCAAGGCGCGGCCGGTGAGCACTCGCGCCAGATGGCGTTTGAAGTCGGCGGAGGCGTGGACGTCGCCGAACGGGCTCATCTCGTCGCGCGAGGCCTTCTCCGCCGCGGCCGCGATCGCCGGCGGCGCGATCTCCTCGCCAACCAGCAGGCGCGCCGCTTCCCTGGCCACGACCGGCCGGTCGCCGGCGCTCAGGTAGACCAGCCGGGCCTCGCGGCATTTGCCGGCCTCGTCGAGCGTCACCAGGGCCGCGATCCCCACCTGCGCATAGTCGCCGTGCCGGCGGGCGATCTCCAGGAAAGCCCAGCCGGTGCGCGGCGGCAGCGGCGGGATCTCGGCCTCGACCAGCATCTCGTCCGGCTCGAGCGCGGTGGTGAAGATGCCCGCGAAGAAGTCGCCGGCGTCCACCCAGCGCTCGCCGCCGGTCCGTTGGAGGCGCAGGCGGGCGCGCAACGCCACGGCAAGCGCCGGCAGCTCGGCCGCCGGATCGGCGTGCGCCAGGCTGCCGCCGAAGGTGCCGCGGTTGCGGATCTGCGGATGGGCGATGAACGGCACGGCCTCATGGAGCAGCGGCGCCGCCTCGGCCACCAGAGGGTCCCGCTCCAGCCGGCGCTGGCGCGTCAGGGCGCCGATCCGCAGGGTGCCGTCCTCGCCGCGGCGGATGAAGTCCAGCTCCGCCAGCTTGTTGATGTCGACGAGGAGCGCCGGCGCCGCCAGCCGGAAGTTCATCACCGGGATCAGGCTCTGCCCGCCGGCCAGCAGCTTGGCGTCCCCACCATGGCGGGCGAGGACGTCGAGCGCGGCCTCCAGCGTGGCGGGCGCCTGATACTCGAACGGAGCGGGCTTCATCCGCGGATTTCCCCCTTCCTTCGGATCCGCGGGATTGTATCCTCTCCCGGAGCTTTGAAACGAGCGACTGCTGCGTGGGATGCGTGGCGACCGCGCCACCCCGGCGTCTGAGCGGATCAGCGATAGAAGGAGCCGGCCGGGACCGGCAAGGCCTCGATCCCGCAGGCCCGGTTCTCGACGCTGCACAGAGCCGTTCCCGAGCGCTCCCCCACGAG
>DATBGJ010000419.1:0-5924 GCA_036558045.1 Thermoanaerobaculia bacterium | reverse complement strand
TCTTCTTCCGCGTGCAGAAACTGGACTGGCACGGCGACGACGAGGTCTGGGTGCGCGGCGGCTACTGGGAGGGCAACCTCAGCTCGTCCGTCGAGATGTTCCGCGTCGTCAACCAGAACGGCAAATGGGTCGTCAAGGGCGCGCGGATGGAGGCGATCTCCTAGCCCGCTGATCCCACGGTTTGGAGCCGTTCTTGCATGAATTTCCGGAAGAAGAACTGCCGTCCGGAGCACGCGCCGGCATCACCTTCAACTGTTGTACGGCAGTCTCCTCACCTCCGCCAGCGCAGCTCCGGGTAAGGAGGTAAAACATGCCGGAAAGCAAGACCAAACAGCAGGGACAGACGGGGACTACGACCGCCGAGCCCGAGACCCATCAGACCCAAGCGGCGACGGGCTCTCCCCAATCGGGAACAACTACGCCGTCGAGCGCCACAGCCCTTTCCCAACGCGAGTCCTTCCTGCCCTCGCTGGGCATCGCCAATCCTTTCACCATGATGCGGAGCCTGGCGGACGAGATGGACCGCCTGTTCGACGACTTCTTCGGCTGGAGCGGCCTGAGCCGGCGGAGCCAGCCGGGCCTGACCTCGAGCCTTCGCGGTTGGGGCGGCGGCCAAGGACTCTGGCAGCCCCAGGTCGAGGTGCGGGAGAAGGACGGCAAGCTCCTCGTCCACGCGGATCTGCCCGGTCTCAAGAAGGAGGACGTGCACGTCGAGGTGCACGACAACGCCCTGATCCTGGAGGGCGAGCGGCGGCAGGAACACGAGCAGAAAGAGGAAGGCTTCTACCGCAGCGAGCGCAGCTACGGCCGCTTCTACCGCGCCATCCCGCTGCCGGAAGGCGTGAACCCCGACCAGGCGCAGGCCAGCTTCAAGGACGGCGTCCTCGAGGTCTCCATCCCGGTGCCGGAGCAACACGCGCGGGGCCGTAGGATCGAGATCAAGTAGGAACCACGCCCGCAGCTAAATGAAAGGACCCAGAGGACAGCAAGGACCGTTCGGGTAAAGCCTCCTCGGTCCCTGCTGTCCTTGTTGTCCCTTTTCGTCCTTTTCTGCGAAGGTTGGCGCTAGAATCCTCCACACCAGGAGGATTCCCTTTGTTTCCAACCGCTCGCTTCTCGATAGCGTCGTTGCTTCTCTGCGCCGCGCTCGCCGGCTGCGGCGGCTCTTCGCAGTCCTCAGGCAACGCCCCCGCGGCCAAGCTGGACGCCTGCACGCTCTTCACCTACGAGGACGCCGAGGGCGCCGCCGGCGAATCCCTCGCCACCATGGCCAGCACCCTCGACGAGGCCATGGGCCGCGATCCTTCCGAATGCCTCTACAACAGCGGCACGGAGACGCGGCCGCGCATCCTCAGCCTGCTCATCCGCTACCACCGCAGCCCCGAAGCCGCGAAGCGGATCCTCACTTCCAGCCGCTCCACCTTCAACAGCCTGTCGGGCGGCCAGACGCGAGAGATCCCCGGCCTCGGGGACGGCGCGCTCTGGGTGGGCGGCCGCATCCAGCAACTCCACGTGGCCGTGGGCAGCCGTGAGCTCGTCATCACCGTGCAGAGCCCCGACGGCGCGGACCAATTCCCCAAGGCCCGCCAGGTCGCCGTCAAGGTGCTGGAGCGGTTGAAGGCGAGCGAGAAGAAAGCGGCGTAGCCTCGGTCGATTCCCTGGCGGCGCGCAGGATCGCCGCCGCCGAGAGGTCCACGTCCGCCTCGGTGGTGGACCAGTTGGAGACCGAGATCCGCATCGCGGCCATGGCGTGCCAGGTGGTGCCGCCGAGCCAGCAGGTGCCGTCCGCCTGCACGCGGGCGATCACCTCGCGGGTGAACGCGCCGGCGTCGCCGCCGGCGGGATGGAAACGCACGAGCACCTGATTGAGCACCACGTCGTTGAGGATCTCGACGCCGGGCTCAGCGCCGAGCCGCTCCGCGAACCGCCGCGCCAAGTTGCAGCAGCGCTCGACGAGCTTCGCGATCCCCGCGCGGCCGAGCGAGTGCAGGGCGGCCCACACCGTGAAGCCACGGGCGCGGCGGGAGAACTCGGGAACCCAGTCGAAGGGATCGCGCTCGCGGCCGGCGGTCTGCACGAGATACGCGGCGGCGATGGTCATCGCCGTCCGGTGGGACTCCGGATCGCCGACGATGACGATGCCGGAGTCGTACGGCACGTTGAGCCACTTGTGGCCGTCCGTGGCCCACGAGTCGGCTTCCGCCGTGCCGCGCACGAGATGCGCCAGCGCTGGGCTCGCCGCCGCCCACAGACCGAAGGCGCCGTCCACGTGCAGCCAGCCGCCGCGCTCGTGCACGGGCCCCACGATCTCCGCCAGCGGATCGAAGGCGCCGGTGTTGACGTTGCCCGCCTGCGCGCAGACGATCAAGGGACCCCGGCAGCCGGCGAGGACCTGACGCAGCGACGCGGGGTTCATCCGCCCCTGCCCGTCCGTCGCCGCCCGCTTCACCCGTTCGCGGCCAAGACCGAGATACTGCAGCGCGGCGAGGATGGTTACGTGGACCTCCTCGCCGACGACGACGTCGATCTCCGGCGCACCGAAGAGGCCGCGTGCCTCGACGTCCCAGCCCGCGCGCCGCAGCACTGCATGCCGTGCCGCCGCGAGCGCGGTGAAGTTGGCCATCGCACAGCCGGTGGTGAAGCCGACGCTCGCCGTGCGCGGCAGGTCCAGGACCTCCAAAAGCCAGCCGGCCGCCACCTCCTCGGCCACGGCGTTGGCCGGCGACGTGGCGTACAGCGTGGCGTTCTGGTCCCACGTCGAGGTCAGCCAGTCGGCGGCGAGCGAAGCGGGCACGTGGCCGCCGATGACGAAGCCGAAGTAGCGCGGCCCGGCCATACCCACCAGCCCGGGATCCGCCGCCCGTGCGAGATGCTCGATCACCTCACCCGGCGCCGCTCCGTGCTCGGGCAGCGGACCGCCCAGGGCGGCGCGCAGCTCCTCGATCGAGACGGAGGGACCGACCCGCCGCTCGGGCAGGCCCTCCAGGAACTCGACGGCGAGGTCGGCGGTGCGCGTTAACAGGGTGCGATGATCCATGGTCCCTCCTCAACCACAGGGCGGCCACATAGGGCCGCCCTGCTTTTTTGACCGCCCTTTACCACTCCTTCCCCAACTCCGCCATCAAGGCCGCGAAGACCTCGATGCCGTCCCACAGGTTCTGCAACCGCAGGTTCTCGTTGATGCCGTGCTGGTTGTTGTCGTGGTTGACGATCGGCACGCCGATCACCGGCGCCTTGAGGCTCTCGGTGAACAGATACATCGGCACGCTGCCGCCGAGCATGGGGACTTGAACGACCGGCCCGCCCACCGCCCGCTCGATGACCGCCGCGACGGCGCGCGACGCCGGCAGGCTCATGTCCGTGCGCGCCGCCGGGTAGTCGAGCGACCATTGGAGCCGCGCGATCCTGGGATGGGCGCGCCGCGTCTCGCGGTCGGGCGCCTCGTCGACCAGGAACCAGCCCTTGCCGCGCAGGAACTCTTCGACCCGTTCGCGCACCTTCTGCGGCGTCTGGTCCGGCACTAGGCGGAAGTCGATCGACGCCTCCGCCTCCGTGGGAATGGCGTTCGCGGCCGCCGATCCGACCTCGGCGGAGCGCAGGCCGCGCACGTTGAGGGCGGGATCCATCAACCGGTCCTGCAAGCGCGCGCCGTTGCCTTCCGTCCTTCCCAGGCCGAGCTCGCCGGCGAGCCCCTCTTCGACGGCCGGCATGGCGGCCACCGCCCGCTTCTCCGCCTCGTTCAGCGGCCGCACGTCATCATAGTAGCCGGGGATGAGGATGCGGCCCTCCTCGTCGCGCAGGCTCGCCAGCAGGTGGACCAGCGTCACCGCCGGATTCGGCGCCCAGTTGCCGTAGTGTCCGCTGTGGAGAGGGCGCACCGGGCCGTAGACGGTGATGTCCACGCCGCTCACGCCGCGCGCGCCGTAATAGATCTGCATCCGCCGCGTCGGATGGACGGGACCGTCGCAGAGGATCCAGACGTCGGCGGCGAGCAGGGAGGAGTAGCGCTTGAGGATCTCCGTGAGGTGCGGCGAGCCCTGCTCCTCCTCTCCCTCCAGGAACAGCTTGACGTTGGCGGACGGCTGCCGGCCGGAGGCGCGCAGCGCGTCGAGGGCGGCCAGGAGGGCGACGATCGGCGACTTGTCGTCACTCGCCGAACGGGCGTAGATGCGCCACTCCGGATCGAGCGGCCCCGCGACCGCCGCGAGGTCCATCTCCTTGACGCCCTCGCCCAGCGGCCCGGTACGCAGCACGGGCTTGAAGGGATCGGAAACCCATCCCTTCTGGTCCACTGGCTGGCCGTCGTAATGGGCGTAGAAGACCACGGTCCGCTTCGCCCCGGGCACCTTGAGCTCGCCGTAGAGCGCGGGCGGCGTGCCCTCGCCCGCCGAGAGCCGCTGCACCGCGAAGCCGCGGCGGCCGAGCATTTCCGTCAGGCGGTCGGCGTTGCGCTCGATGTCCGCCACCTTGGTGGCGACGTTGGGCAGCGCGAGCAGATCTGAAAGCTCGCGCACGATCTCCTTCTCGTGCGCCGCGCGCCAGGCGCGCACCTGGTCGCGCAGGCGGGGCTCCTCCGCCCGGGCCGCCACCGCAGCCGTCGCGAGCATGACGAGCCACACCGCGGCCGATCTCCGTCCGGTCATCGGTCTCCTCCTCGGAAATGCAACCCCTTCCGGGCGGCGCGAGCCACCGGGGATCAGGGTCTTCATGGATGCGTGGAAGGAAGTTGAGATGGTCGGGGCGAGAGGATTTGAACCTCCGGCCTCACGGTCCCGAACCGTGCGCTCTACCAAGCTGAGCTACGCCCCGAGAGAATCTGCGGTCGAGTGCGAACGAGGATCAACCCGAGGGATCAACCGCGAGGGCGGGAGGATACCGTGTCCATGGCCCGCCGGTCAACCCGCGCGGCGCAGAAGGAGGGCCGCGCAGCCCGCGATCAGCAGCGCCAGCAGAATTGCTATATCAACATACCGAAGGGCGCCGGACAGGCGGTTCAGAGCGTGCCTCCCCAATGGCATAATCCACCCCGATTTCTGAAGAGCCAACGTCTTTTGAGGAGGGAGAACCCATGCGGTCCATGCGACCAGTCCTTGCCGTGCTGTTCCTTGCCCTGCCGGCCCTCGTCCCCGCTTCGGCTTCCGCGCAATCCTCCGGTTGTACCACCTCCACCCAGATGCCTTGCGGCTCCACCCCTGTGACGTACTGCTCCTTTCCCAACGTGTGCTGCTCGCACGTCAATCCGAATGGACCTACGACCTTCGACTGTCAGGCAAGCGCATTCGGCGCGGACTGTCCTTCGGTGCAAACGGTCTGGGGCTCGTGCTCCGGCTCCTGCCCCGAGATCACAAGCTGCGCCGGGATCAGGAATACCGTCTGCGGCTGGTGCGTCACCGACAACACCGCCTACGTCGGCAGCGCGGCGGGTCCCAACCCGCCGGTGAGCTGCTCCAATTGGATCTGGGACCACAAGGCCTGCGATTGCTCGTCGATCACGCAGTGCTCCGAGATCGAAAACACCGCCTGTGGGTGGTGCGCGGACAACAACACGGCCTACCCGGGCAACGAGCAGGGGCCGTCCAACGGCGTCGTCTGCAATCAATGGATTTGGGACCACAACGACTGCAACTGCCCCGGCTTCACCCAGTGCAGCCAGATCAAAGGCACCGGCTGCGGCTGGTGCCAGACCAACAGCCATGCCTACGAAGGAGACGAGGACGGCCCCTCGGGCAGCGCCTCGTGCAGCAGCTACTGGATCTGGGACAGCAATACCTGCAATTGCCCGGGCATCACCACCTGCTCGAACATCAAAGGCACCAACTGCGGCTGGTGCGCCAGCAACAGCACAGCCTATCCGGGCAATGACAACGGACCGAGCACCGGGAGCTGCAGCAACTGGATCTGGGACTCCAGCAACTGCGACTGTG
>DATBGJ010000418.1:0-6747 GCA_036558045.1 Thermoanaerobaculia bacterium | reverse complement strand
GCCCCTCGCCTCGATCCGCGTCTTCGCCGAGTTCCTGCGCCTGGGGCGGGTCGAGAGCCCGGAGAAGGCCCGTGAGTACGGCGAGTACATCGAGACCGAGAGCCGGCGGCTGACCCAGCTCGTCAACAACATCCTCGACTTCGCCAGCATCGAGTCGGGGCGCAAGACCTACCGCTTCGAGCGCTGCGACGTGCGCGAGGTGGTGTGCCAGACGCTGAAGACGTTCGAGGTGCGGCTGCGCCAGCACGGCTTCAACATCATCGTCGAGGGGGCGGAGGTGCCGCTGCCGCCGGCGCGCATCGATCCCGGCGCCATCGCGCAGTCGCTCTCCAACCTGCTCGACAACGCGGTCAAGTATTCGAACGGCAACAAGGACATCACCGTGTCGCTGCGGCGGGAGGGCGAGTCGGTGGTGATCGCGGTGACGGACCGGGGGATCGGCATCGCGCGCGACGAGCAGGAGAAGATCTTCGACCGCTTCCACCGCGTCAGCACCGGCCTGGTGCACGACGTCAAGGGGAGCGGCCTGGGCCTCGCCATCGTGCGCCACATCGTCGACGCCCACGGCGGCAAGGTGACGCTGGAGAGCCGGCCGGGCGAGGGCAGCACGTTCGCGATCCATCTGCCGATCGATGCACCGGAACCCAGCGCGATCGCCGCTCCCCACGAGCGGCCCTCCGAGGCGTGAAGATGACGACGACTTCGACGCGGGTCCTCATCGTGGAAGACGACGAGTCCATGTCCGTGGCGCTGCGCGACGGCTTTCAATACGAGGGCTACGCGGTGACGGTGGCCAAGGACGGCGAGGCCGGCCTGCACCTCGCCACCGCCGATCCGCCGGACCTCATCCTGCTCGACGTCATGCTGCCGAAGATGACGGGGCTCGACATCTGCAAGCAGCTCCGCAGCAACGGCAACGGCGTGCCGATCATCATGCTGACGGCGCGCGGCCAGGAGATCGACAAGGTACTGGGCCTGAAGCTGGGCGCGGACGACTACATCACCAAGCCGTTCGGCTTCATGGAGCTGCTGGCGCGCGCCGAGGCGGTGCTGCGCCGCGCCAAGGGCACGGCCGCGGCGGCGCCGCCGGAGAGCTACCGTTTCGGCGACGTGTGCATCGACTTCAAGCGTCACGAGGCGCGCAAGGGGAGCGAGCCGATCGAGCTCTCGCCACGCGAGTTCCAGCTCCTCGCCTACTTCATTCAGCACAAGGGCGAGATCGTCACCCGCGAGAAGCTGCTCGACACGGTGTGGGACTACAACGCCATCCCCTTCACCCGCACGGTGGACATGCACATCGCGAAGCTGCGCAAGAAGGTCGAGGACAATCCGGGGGATCCCAAGCACATCGTGACGGTGCACCGGCTGGGGTACAAGTTCACGGGGTAGGAGGAGACGCCCCACGGGGCGTCTCTACATTGGGGGGGCCACCGTCGAGAACGGCGCAATCATCGAGGCCACAGGCGGAGCCTCTTCCGCGATCACCGCCCTCTCCCCCGCCGCCGGCATCCAGCCGCTCGCCGCGAGAGCCTCGGCGAGGAGGTCCACGAGGCCGGGATCGAACTGGCGGCCGGATTCGCGGCGGAGCTCGTCGAGGGCGATGCCGACCGGGGCGCCGCGGCGGTAGGGGCGGTCGTGGGTGATGGCGTCGAAGGCGTCGACGACGGCAAGGACGCGGGCGCCGAGCGGGATCTCCTCTCCCCTGAGACCGAAATAGCCGGGGAAACGGACGCCGTCGCGCGCGCCGTCCCAGCGCTCCTGGTGATAGCGGATGAGCGGCTCCACCTCGCGCAGCGCCTCGACGTCGCGGATGATGCGCAGGCCGATCTCGACGTGCTCCTCCATGACCTGTTTCTCTTCCGGCGTCAGGCACCCGGGCTTCATGAGGATCGTCTCCGGCACGCCGATCTTGCCGACGTCGTGGAGCATGGCGCCGTAGCGCAGCAGGCGGAGCTCGCGCTCCTCCATCCCCAGACGGCGGCCGACGAGGACGGCGAGGTGGGCCACCCGCTGCACGTGGCCTTCGGTCATCGGGTCCTTGGCCTCGATGGCGGCGGCGAGCGAGGCGACGGTGCGCTCGAAGTCGCGCTCAAGCTGCAGCTCGTGGGCGCGCACCTGGTCGAGCAGCCGGCGGTTGCGGCCGGCGAGCCAGCCGCCGACGAGGGCGAAGATGCTGAACACGCCGACCGTGGTGTAGCCGGGCGCCAGCACCTGCATCAGCGACGCGGGATCGCGTGCCTGCGAGGCCAGCAGGGCCGCCATGTAGCCGGCGGAGACGAAGAAGTTGACGAGGATCGCCGCGCCGGCGCCGCCCTCGACGGCGGCCACGGCGATGGGGATCATCAGCGAGATGGCGAGCCAGTGCGGGAAGGTCCAGCCGAGGCGGCCCATGGCGACGATGCAGCCGAGGCCGGCGACGGCCATCAGCACACACTCGAGGACGGCGGCGCGGTTGCGCAGCCAGGCGCGCAGGATGTCGCGGTGCGGCTCGGTCAGCAGCACCTCCGGCCGCAGCCAGAGGAGGGCCGGCAGGCCGAGCACGAGCGTTGCCATGAGGTCGCCGATCCACCAGCCGAAGAGGTTGCTGGCCAGCGGCTGCACGCGCAGGGAGAGCTGGCCCAGGACGAGGAGCGCGAGGCTGCCGGCCGCCGCCGAGGCGAGGTTGTTGAGCAGGCTGCCGTAGAGGAAGGCGCGGCGCAGGCGCAGGGCCGTGCTGCCGTGCGGCTGGCGGAGCGCCCAGGCGGGGATGGCGGCGGCGAGGCCGTTGGCGAGTGAGAAGAGGACGAGGCCTGCCGGCGTGGTGGCCGCTCCCCAGGGTACCGCCACCACACCGAGGATGACGCCGGCGACACCCCAGGGACCGAAGGCGGCGCCAGCGGCGAGCGATACTCCGGCGGGCGGGAAGAGGAACGAGACGCCGGAGGGGAAGCTGAAGAGGGATGCGAAGCGGTTGGCGAGGGCGAAGACCGCGGCGGTGCCGCCGAGTTGGCAAGCGCGGAGGATGAAGCGGGACGGCTTCACGAGATGGCGACCTCTCTCGTCGCGGGCCGCGCAGGGTCCGTGCTGTGGGTGGAAACGGTTCCAGGTGACTTGTATACCCCGGGGTTTCCCCTGTCAAGCGATTTCCAGCATTTGCGTGACACACTTTGGCCGCCGGCCGGCACTGAAATAGAGGAAACGGTCCGCTCGGAGTCGCGAGAGGACCCCGTGTTTTACGGTCTGCCGGAACCGCCATCTGGCAAAACGTCATCCTCTGGCCCACAATCAGAGCAGTTTTCTGAACCGGCAACCTGCGTGGGCGCGGAGGACCATGGGGGTCCCGGCTGCCCTCGCTTGAAGGAGGGATGAGATGTCCAGACTCAACGTACGCCGTCTGACGGCCGGATTGCTCCTCGCCGCGCTCCTCGGCCTCGCCGCCCCCGCTATCGCCGCTCCCGCGGGCCGGCCGCTGCCCACCGTCGCCCTCGGCTCCGCCTGGATCGACCAGGTGCTGGAGTGGATCAGGAGTTTCTGGCCGGGTGAGGGGAGGGGGGGGCAGGGGACTGCCGAGAAAGGCGGTCCCACACAAGGCAAGAATCCCCCGCCCTCGACAGACGTGAGCTCCACGGCCGATCCCAACGGCGGAACGCCTGGTTCGCCATAGGGCGGTCTCGAACGCGCTTTTGCCGTCGCACCGGGACGCGAATTGTGCGACAATTACGAGACATCTTTTGTTCTGTGGGAGGATTCATGTCTGGAGGAGGTCAAGGCGGCAAGCACCCCAGCCCTGCTGAATTGGACCGCTTCCTCCTTGGAGAGATGTCTCCCAGCCAGGCGGCACCCGTAGTTGTCCATCTTCTCCAGGGTTGCGCCGCTTGTCGGGCGCAGATGGCACCTCTCGCCTCGGCCGTCTTCGCCAACGGTCCGCTGGCGCCGCCCGCTTCGGCTCCCCCCAACCCCGAGTACGACTTCCCCATCTTCAGAGCTTTCGCAGCGGCGCGCCAATACGCGGAAACACGCGCTCTCGGGAAGGCCGCCAGAGGGAAGCGGGACAGGCCATTTCCGAAAGGGGTCCCAGGCACTCCGGTTTCCGCACCTACCGATAGAGAGGCTGCCGGGAGGCTTTGCAGGGCTCTCCTGGAGCAGTGCCGCGCCCTCCGGTTCAGCGATCCGGAAGGGATGATTCTGGCAGCCTCTCTCGCTATCTCCCTGGTCGAGCGGATGGAAGCGCGCGAGGCAGCTCCGGCAGAGCTCGCGGACCTCCAGGCGCGGGCCTGGGTCGAGCTCGGCAACGCCTATCGCGTGGCCGATGATCTGGAATCCGCCGAAGCGGCCATGGCGCGGGCCCTGGACCTCTCTGGTCACGGCACCGGCGATCCCCTGCTCCTGGCGCGGATCATGGATCTCACCGCCTCTCTTTACACCGACCAACGCAGGTTCGGCGAGGCCCAAAGGCTGCTCGATTGGACTCATGCGATCTACCAGCGCGCGGGCGACCGGCACGCCGCCGGCCGGGCGCTCGTCAGCAAGGGGATCTCCGCCAGGACGGCGTTCCAGCCTGAGGAAGGTCGGAGGCTCTTGATTCTCGGGCTCCGTCAGATCGATGCGGGCCGTGATCCAAAGCTGGTCTTCCTCGCCCTGCAAGGTCTGATCGGTTGCCTCGTGGATTGCGGGGAAATCACGTCGGCCAAGGCTCTCTTCGAAGCGAGCCGGAATCTGCACGCCCTGTTTGGCGAGCGCCTGGATGTGATACGCGCGCGTTGGCTGGAAGGCCAGATCGCCGCCGGCCTGGGAGAAAATGAGAGAGCCGAACAGCTCCTTCACCAGGCGCGTGAAGGTTTCGAAGGAGCCGGCTTGCCCTACCATGCCGCCGTGGTGTCCCTCGACCTGTCGGCCGTGTGGCTGCGCCAGGGGAGGACCGCGGAGATCAGGGATCTGGTGGACGGAATGATCGTCGTCTTCAAATCCCGCAACATTCAACGCGAAGCCTTCGGCGCGCTGCTGATGTTGAAAGCGGCTCTGCAGAGGAATCAGGCCACGGCGGCGCTGATCCAAGCCGTGGCGGCCGAGCTGCGGCAGTTGGAAGGATCGTCAGGGTCAGACACGAAGAGTCAGGCTCCGTCCCTGCCTCCTCTCCGTTGACAAGCAAGTCTCCTCCTAATAGGCTTCAGCCAACAAGAAGAGAAGAATTTGCAGGAAGCTCCGGCGATGCCGGACTCCGCATGCGTGTGGATGAGCCTCGGATCGTACGAGCCTTCATCCAGGTACCCAACTCTATGGGAGGAGATTCTGTGGCGATGACACGGAAAAAGCTGTGGACAAGCGCGATGTTTGTCGTTTGCTTTGTAGGAAACATGTTGATGGGCGGCCCTCTCCGGGCGGTGAATCCATGGGAGCGCTGGGATTCTGTACTGAGCTCCAGCCAGCCGAGAACTCCGTTCCAAGCTTATCACGACGTACAGGTGGAGGCGACGTTCTGGCTCAAGAGCGGCTCCGCCTGCACCGAGCCCGCAACCTGCACGAACCCGAACAGTTGCTTCAAGGGACTGGCTTTCTGGGACGGCGACGCCACAACCCCTGGCCGGTTCATGATCCGCAGCGCGTTTCCTCCATCGGGCACGCCTGGCGCGTCCAGTACCTGGTGCTGGAAGACCTGTCTGTTGCCTCGAAGCGGCTCGGCCTGCTCGCCCGATGCGGGCCTCAACAAGTCCGGCGAGGTGCCCGTCTCCGGGAGCGGGACGAACGCGCTCTACTCGAACGGCTTCCCCAAGGCTCCCGCCGGCAAGCGCAACCCGACCGCTTGGAACGGACAGACTCCCTTCCAATGGCTCGGCGACACGGCCTGGATCGCGCCGATCAACTATGGGTTGAGCCAGGCCAACCGGAACCTCTGGAGGGACTATGTCACCGCACGGGCGGCGAGCTACGTCGGCAACAGCTTCGCGGGCGGCGGCGGCTTCACCAACGTTCTCGTAGCGCCGGCTGTACAAACGCAGCAGAACCCACCCTCCGGAGGTTTCCGCGGCTTCGTTACCCCGCAGAGCTGCGGCACCGGCACCGGGCCGGTCGTGCCCGCCAACTGCCACTATTGGGACTCGGCTTACTGGCGCGACTTCGACGCGATGGTCAGGGCCGCCAATGACGCGGGCATCCTCCTCGTCGTGGTAGATGTGATGGACCCGCTCAACCGCGCGGGAACGAACCAACCGATCAGCCCCGCAGTGAAGTTCCCGACGCGGGCCGACGCGGCGGTCTTCGCGCGCAACTTTGCCGCCCGGCTCGCCGGCAGCTTCGTGATCTTCTCGCCCAGCTTCGACGCCCGGGTCGGCGATCCCACCGCGGAATCGGGAGTCACCGTGGCTGGACTCATCGACGCGGTGGGGACCGCCATCCGCTCCGCCGCGCCCCGCCATCTGATCGGCGTGCATCTTGCGGGCGGCTCGGCCCTGAGCGACTACGATCAGTTTCAGGGCAAGCCATGGCTGAGCCTGCAGGTCTTCCAGAGCGGCCACGGCTCGGCAGCTTGCGAAGGCGGGCTGTCCGACGACTACGCGAAGTTCGCGTGCCGGGCGCGCGATTTCGCGTTGCGCTTCCGCTGTATCAACGAAACCGTTGCCTCCTTGCCGTCCTGCGCCAGCTCGGGCGCTCCGGCCGGCCTGCCGAAACCGGCGGTCAACGTCGAGGGGAAATACGAGACCATCGGCGATTCCTTGACGCGCGTGCAGAGCCGTCACGTCGGCTGGAACGGCGGCCTCTCCGGCTCCTTCG
>DATBGJ010000417.1:0-3565 GCA_036558045.1 Thermoanaerobaculia bacterium | reverse complement strand
GATGGCCGTGCTGCTGCGCGGCCTGGGCGATCTCGACATCTATCTGGAGGAGCTGCGCCGCGCGCGGGTGCCGTTCGCCGTCGGCCGCGACAAGCAGTACTACCGCCGCCGCGAGGTGATCGAGGCCGCCGCCCTGGTGCGTTGCGTGCTCGATCCCGGAGACCACCTGGCGCTGCTCACGGTGCTCCGCTCCACCGCCGTCGGCGTGCCCGACGCCGCCCTCATCCCGTTGTGGTACCGCCAGTTTCCCCGCCTCATGACCGACCTGCGGGCGCCCTCCGCCGAGGCGCTCGGCAAGCTGCGCGAGACCGTCGAAGGCGCGGCGCGGGCGGTGCAGCGGGAGGTGCCCGGCATCGAGCGCGTCAAGGGCTGGGAGAAGGTGCTCCTGGCCGCCGTCGAGCATCTGGCCATCCTGCGCCGCTCCTTCGCCGTCGAGCCGGCGGACGTCTTCGTCGAGCGCCTGCGCCGGCTCAGCCTGATCGAGGCCACCGAGGCCGCCCGTTATCTCGGCCCCTACCGGCTGGCCAACCTCGACCGCTTCTTCCGCCAGCTCCTCGCCGCCATCGAGAGCGGCGGCGGCGACGTGACGGCCATCCTCCGCGCCCTGCGCCGGAGCGTGGCCGAGGCCCGCGAGGCCGAGGAGGGGCGCCCCAAGGACGGCGCCGAGGACGCCGTCCAGGTGCTCACCATCCACGGCGCCAAGGGGCTCGACTTCGAGCACGTCTACCTCGTCCAGCTCCACAAGCAGCAGCCGCCCAAGCGCGGCACCGGCACCGAGGCCGGACGCCTGGCCGGCGGCGGCTTCGAGGTCCGGCTCTTCGGCGCGCCCAGCCTCGGCTTCGACCAGGTGGCCGCCGCCCGCCGCGAGGTGGAGACGGCCGAGCGGGTGCGCCTGCTCTACGTGGCCATGACGCGGGCCAAGGACCGCCTCGTCCTCGCCGGCGTCTGGCCGCAGCAGATGACGCCGCGGCCGGCGGACCAGGCCCGCAGCCACATGGAGATCCTCCTCTCGCGCGGCGACCTGCCGTCGAGCCTCCCCTTCCTCTGGGAAGGCCTCGCGGCCGGAGAGCAGGCCTGGACTTTCGCCGACGCCGCGGGCGCGCTGTGGAAGTTCCCCGCCCTGCGTCCCGGCGACGAGGTCCGCCTGGCCGCCGAGCCGGCGCGCCCTTCCCTGCCGGGGCCGGAAGAGATCGCCCTCGTCTCAGCCTCCCTGCGCGGCGCGCGCATCCGCGCCGCGGCTCGCATGGCGCGCCCCTACGGCGGCGCCGCCTCCGAGGAGGCGCACGACCTCCTGCGCCAGCGGCAGGCGGAACGCCTCGCCGGCGAAGCGCCGGAGAGGCCGTGGGACCACGGAACGGACCGCGAGGTCGCCATGGCCGCCGGGGGAGCCCTGCACCGCGCCCTGGAGGAGTGGGATCTCGCGGCCGAAGCGGCGGCGGAGGTGCGCCGCCAGCGGGGCCTGCTGCCCGCCTATCTCGCGTCGCTGACGCAGGGCGACGAGCTGGCGCGGGCGCTTCCCGTGGCCGAGTCTCTGGTGGAGGCCTTCGCCGGCGGGCCTCTCCTCGGCCGGCTGCAGGGCCTGCGGCAGCACATCCTCTCCCGCGAGCTGCCCGTCCTGCTGCCGCCGGGAGAGGGGGAGGGCTCGCCGGTGGGAGCGGTCGCCGGCACCATCGACCTGCTCTACCGCGATCCCGGAGACGGCCGGCTCGTGATCGCGGACTACAAGACGGACGACGTGGAGACCGCCGGGCAGATCCGCGACCGCGCCGCCGTCTACGCGCCGCAGGGAGCCGCGTACCAGCGCGCCGTCCGCGAGGCGCTGGAGCTCGCGGAAGCGCCGCGCTTCGAGCTGTGGTTCCTGCGGGCCGGAGAGGTGGTCTCACCCGCGGTCGGTTGACTTCCCTCAGCCTGCAAGCTACCCTGCGGCACATCGAATCCGTTGTTGCAGTACCCACCTTTCCGGGGATTCTGACGCCGTGCTGCTGCGGGTGCTGATCCTCGACGACGAGTCGATCGTGGTCGACACGCTGGCGGCCTACCTGCGGCTGCCCGGCCTGGCGCTCACCACCTGCCGGGAGATCGAAGCCGCCGAGGCGCTGCTGCGCTGCTTCCGCTTCGACGTGGTGATCACCGACCTCTCCGTGTCGCAGCTCGGCGGCCTCGACGGCATGCGCCTCGTCCGCTTCGTCACCGCCAACTTCCCCGACACCGCGGTGTACGTGCTCAGCGGCTACGTCGACCAGGCGGTGCGCGACCTGTGCTCCGTCATCGGGGTGACCGCGGTGCTGGAGAAGTCCGAGGGCTTGTCGCGGCTGCGCGGCTACCTGCTGGAGCACCGCGACGCGCTGCTGCCGCCGGCCGTCGCGGCGGATGGCGACAGCGAGGTGCAGCAGGTCGAGCTGCTCGAGGATTTCATGGCCGCCAACCCCATCCGCGCCGTCCTGCAGCCGGTGGTCAAGCTGCGGGAGGGAGCGCCGCGCTTCGAGGTCTTCGGCGTCGAGAGCCTGGCGCGCGGGCCGGCCAAGTCGGTCCTCGGCAGCCCGGCGGTCTTCCTCGCCTACGCGGCGCAGAAGGAGCTGCTCTTCGAGGCGGACATGATCTGCGTGCGCGCCGCGCTCGCCGAGGTGATCCATCTCGGCAACACGGTGACGACGTTCCTCAACGTGCAGCCGCGCTCGCTGACCAACCCCGAGTTCGCCTCCCGGCTGTGCGACGAGGTGCGCTCCGTGGGCATGGTGGAGACCAACATCGTGCTCGAGCTCACCGAGCAGCAGACCATCGTCAACCCCGGCGCCTTCGCCGCCACGCTGCAAAGGCTGCGCGAGCGGGGCTTCCAGATCGCGCTCGACGACTTCGGCGAGGGTTCTTCGAATCTGAACCTGTTCCAAGACCTGCATCCCGATTTTCTCAAGATCTCCGGCACCTTCTGCCGCGGCCTCGCGCACGATCCGTTCAAGCAGATCATCGTGCAGAGCACGGCCGAGATGGCGGCGCGCGCCGGCACCGCGACGGTCATGGAAGCCGTGGAGACGGCCGAGGACGCCGAGGTGCTGCGCCTGCTCGGCATCGACTACGCGCAAGGCTACTTCTTTCAAAGGCCCCTGCCCGGCCGCGAGCTGGCGCAACTGCTGCGCTCGGGAGGGTCGCCCGCCGATCATCCGGGAATCCTCGAGCCGCTCGGCGCCGCGCCGCCGGCTTTGTGATCGTTCGCGCGGCCGCTAATTTGTCACGCTTGCTTTGAGAAGGTACACTGGGGAAGCGGACGTGTACGCGTTCCTGTGCCGTTACTCTAAATGCTTTATTTTCAATGGGGGAAAATAATATGGCTTCACGCGTTACCTGACCCGTCCATCCCGTCCCGAACACGCCGTTCCTGTTGAAGCGTCTCAAAATAACCTTTTCTTATCGGAGGGTGAATCCCTCCGTGTGGGGAGAATTACGCCAATGCATATGTTTGACTTCCATTCGAAGCTGAAGTCCACGCAAGAGGGTGGTCCGATGCTGGAAGCGCTCCGCAGCATGAGCCAGATCGAAGATCCGCAGGTGCTGTTCAACATCGGTACCA
>DATBGJ010000416.1:0-3893 GCA_036558045.1 Thermoanaerobaculia bacterium | reverse complement strand
CTCACCGTCGTGCCGGGCAAGACCTACCACCTGGACTACACCTATGACACGGCCGGCCAGGTCGTCGATCTGGCGGTCTCGGACGGCAGCACGGTGACGCATCTCACCGACAATCCGAACGTCGGCAGCTTCTCCTTCAGCGCCACGGAGAAGATCATCATCGACATGGGTTTCCCCGGCACCAACCCCGACGAGGCGCCAACCTTCGGCTGGACCTACCGGGACCTGCACGTCGAGCTGTACAAGTAATGTGTAGAGGCGGCCCTTGTGGCCGCCCCGCCCTACGGCCGCCTCTCTAAAGGCCGTCGAGATTGGCCAAGAACGCTTGGTCCCCTGGCTGGCCGAATAGCAATTCCGCTGCCGGATGGCCCCCGTTGTGTGCCGTGTCGCAGAGGAGCTTTCCACCGCGGAAGACACAAGGATCATCCTGGCCGTCGCCATCGAAGTCGCCCAGAACCGGTTGATCCCCACTGGCTCCGAAGCTGACCGTCCATTCGGCGGCACCGCCGTTGTGCGCCGTGTCGCAGAGAAACTGTCCGGAGCGGTAGACGCACGGATCATCCCGGCGGTCTGCGTCCACGTCTCCGAGGAGAGGCTGGTCGCCTGGGTTGCCAAAAGTGACCGTCCACTCGGCTTTGCCGCCGTTGTGACCGGTGTCGCACCGGAGTTGTCTCCCGCTTCGCAGGCAGGGCTCGGCCCGGCCGTCGCCGTCCACGTCGCCCAGGAGAGGAATCTCCTTCCCGACGCCGCTCCCGAACTGGGCTTGCCACTCGAATGGCCCGCCCTCGTGGTCCGTATCGCAGAGAAACCGCCGGCCCCGCCGCAGACAGGGCTCGGCCCGGCCGTCGCCATCCACGTCGCCGAAGAGAGGCGTATCGCCGGGATAGACACGCATCGCCAGCGGCAACTCGGCTTCACCGCCGGTGCGCCCGTATCGCAGCTCACGCCCGCGCTGCTCCACACGCAGGGCTCGTCCGCCGGGGAGGCGGCGTAGCGGCGGATCAACACCGGGCCGGTATCCACGTAATGGAGCAGAAACGTGCCGTTGGGGCCAAAGACCACCGTCGGCTGCCACTCGTCGTTCTCGCTGGATGGGTCGGCAATGACGATCTCTTTGCCGACACGCGTGCCGTCCTTTCGAAAGAGCTGCCCGCGCACGTGGAGTTCGGGCACTGATTATGTGGATGTAGCTCTGGCGAGGCCCGTGGTGGGGAAGGACGGCCAATTCTGGATCGTCTGGTACGAGGCTCGGCCCGATATCTGTCGCACGCCGACCGCTCTCCTGGGCGGAGCCAATTTCGCGCGGGGAGGCAGCCTGAGGTGGCTCCCGTCCATACTCCATGGTAGGCGCCGGTCGCGTAGTCATAGAAATGCCAGGCGCCGCCGTTGTAGGCCACGGGATCGTCGTCCCCGTCGCCGTCATAGTCCGCGGGCACCGGGATGTCGCTGACGGAGCCGCCGGTCCAGATGCCTTTGAGGTAGGAGCCGTCGTCGTTGTAGAAGTGCCAGGCTGGGCCGCACTTCAGGGAGAAATCATCGTTGCCGTCGCCATCGTAGTCGGCGGGGGCGGGAACGCAGCCGGGGCCGGTGCCCGTCCAGACATCGGCCCGCAGCGGCGGGGCGAAGAAAGAGGCAAGCCAGAATCCGAGACAAAGCATGGCGGGACCGATCTTCGGAACGCTCGGCTCAACCATCAGGAGTTCCCCCCAGGCCGAGATGAGGAATATTCAGGAAGCATCTCCGCCTCTTTAGCATCAAATAGAGTGAGATGATATTTTGATCTGGGCTCACTGACAAGCCGGAAATCCCGCCGCCCCATCTTCTGTTATCCTTGGTGCTGTTACGCCCATCTTGCGCCATGCCACATACCGACTTCCATCCCGCCGTCGCCTCCTGGTTCGCGAAGCGCTTCGGCGCCGCCACGGAGCCGCAGACGCGCGCCTGGCCGGAGATCCGGGCGGGCCGCCACACGTTGATCGCGGCGCCTACCGGCTCAGGCAAGACGCTGGCCGCCTTCCTCTCCGCCATCGACGACCTGGTGCGGCAGGCCCTCCTCGGAGGCGGGCTGCCGGACGAGACCGAGGTGATCTACGTCTCACCGCTGAAAGCGCTGTCGAACGACGTCGAGAAGAACCTGGAGGAGCCGCTGGCGGGCATCCGGGCGGAGCTCGCGGCCATGGGATTGCCGGACGCCGAGATCCGCACCCAGGTGCGCACGGGCGATACGCCGGCCGCGGCGCGCACGGCCATGGTCAAGCGGCCGCCCCATATCCTGGTGACCACTCCGGAATCGCTCTTCATCCTCCTCACCAGCCGGAGCGGGCGGAGCATGCTGTGCACGGTCCGCACGGTGATCGTGGACGAGATCCACGCCGTGGCGGACGACAAGCGGGGGTCGCATCTGGCTTTGTCGCTGGAGCGATTGGAAGCGCTGGTGGCCTCCGGCCCTCACCTCCCCGGCCCTCCTCTCCCCGAGGGAGAGGAGGGAGAAAAACGAGGCACAAAGGGATCTGTAGGGGCGGTCCTGCGTGGCCGCCCTGCGGGGGGTGAGGGTCTTCTCCGCATCGGCCTTTCGGCCACCCAGCGGCCGATCGAAGAGGTGGCCCGTTTCCTGGTGGGAACGGGCAACGTGGAGCCGGACGGCGCGCCGCGGTGCGCCATCGTCGACGCGGGGCACGGGCGCCGCATGGACTTGGGCGTCGAGGTGCCCGCGTCCTCGCCGCTCGAAGCGGTGATGCCGGCCGAGGTGTGGAGCGAGATCTACGACCGGCTGGCGGAGCTGATCCGCCAGCACCGCACGACGCTCGTCTTCACCAACACGCGCCGGTTGGCGGAGCGGGTGACGCGCCATCTCGGAGAGCGGCTGGGCGAGGACCGCGTCGCCTCGCATCACGGCAGCCTGGCGAAGGAGCACCGGCTGGAGAGCGAGCGGCGGCTCAAGGCCGGCGAGCTCTCGGCGCTGGTGGCGACGGCCTCGCTGGAGCTGGGGATCGACATTGGCTCCGTGGACCTCGTCTGCCAGCTTGGCTCGACGCGCTCGATCGCCACGCTGCTGCAGCGGGTGGGCCGCTCCGGCCACCAGCTCGGAGGATTGCCCAAAGGCAGGATTTTCCCGCTCACCCGCGACGAGCTGGCGGAGTGCGCAGCGCTGGCGGACGCCGTCCGCCGCGGCGAGCTGGACCGGCTGATCATCCCCGAGCGGCCGCTGGACATCCTGGCCCAGCAGCTCGTGGCCGAGGTGGCAGCCGCCGAGCCCGAGGAAGGCTGGCGGGAGGACGAGATCTTCGCCCTGGCGCGCCGGGCCTGGCCGTTCCGCAACCTGGAGCGCAAGGACTTCGACGCCGTGGTGGAGATGCTCTCGACCGGTTTCACCACCCGGCGCGGGCGGCGCGGCGCCTACCTGCATCACGACGCCGTGAACGGCGTCCTGCGGCCGCGCAAGGGCGCGCGCCTGACGGCGATGACCTCGGGCGGCGCGATCCCCGACCTCGCCGACTACCAGGTGGTGCTGCAGCCCTCCGGCGCGCTGATCGGCACGGTCAACGAGGACTTCGCCGTCGAGAGCCTGGCGGGCGACATCTTCCAGCTCGGCAACGCCTCGTGGCGCATCCTGAAGGTCGAGCAGGGGCGGGTGCTGGTGGAGGACGCTAAGGGGCATCCGCCAAACCTGCCGTTCTGGCTGGGCGAGGCTCCGGCGCGCACCGAGGAGCTCTCGGCCGCCGTGTCGCGCCTGCGCGAGGAGGTGGCGCGGCGGGTGGCGGAGGGCTCGCGGGCGGCGGCGGTGGAGTGGCTCGTGGAGGATCTAGATCTGCCGCCTGCCGCCGCGTCGCAGCTCGTGGACTATCTCGCCGCGGCCTTCGCCTCGCTGGGAACGGTGCCAAGCCAGGACAACC
>DATBGJ010000415.1:0-2453 GCA_036558045.1 Thermoanaerobaculia bacterium | reverse complement strand
AGCAGCCAGATCGAGTTGGCGAGGCCGAAGAGGGCGAAGGCCACGGCGGAAGACCCGAGCCCCACCAGCAGCGCCGGCCGCCGGCCGTAACGGTCGGAGAGGCGTCCCCAGAGCGGCGCCGTGAGGAGCTGCGCCAGGAAGAAGCTCGAGATCATCATCGTGATGATCACGGGCCGTGCGCCCAGGCGCTGGGCGTAGAACGGCAGCGTGGGCAGCACGATGAGGTAGCCGATCATGTCCACGAACACCGTGGCCATGAGGACCGTCAGCCGCTTGAGAGAGCTGGACTCCATACGTCTCCGTCAGCGCGCCTCTTCCTGCCCCCAGAGCAGGAACGCCCCGGCGCTCGCCGCCATCAGCAGGACGCCATAAGCCGCCGCCATGCCGAGATCCTGGAGGCGCAAGCTGGAGAGGATCTCGATCGAGATGGGGCGGGTGTCGAAAGTGTAAAGCACGATGGAGACGATGAAGTCTCCGAGAGCGGTGATGAAGGCGAGGCCCACGCCCGCGGCGAGGGCGGGACGCAGCAACGGCAGCGTCACGCGCGCCAGCCGGCGGAAGCGGTCGGCACCGAGTGAGGCCGCCGCCTCTTCCAACGCGGGATCGAGCTGCCGCAGGCCCGCCAGCGCCGCGCGGCCGGTGAGCGGCAGGTCGCGCACCAGGTAGGCGAGCGGCAGGATCCACGGCGTGCCGATGAGCACGAAGCGGCCGAGCCACGGCTGATTGGCGCTGAAGGTGGTGGCGAGCGCCACGGCGAAGACGGTGCCGGGCACCGCCCACGGCACCGCGATCAAGCCCTCCAGGAACCCGCCGACGCGGTCCTGGCGCGCCACGGCGAAGCGCGCGGCGGCGAGGCCCAGGCCCAGCGCGGCGACGGTGGCGACGGTGGCCATCCACAGCGAGTTGACCATGGGACGCAGCCGCTCCGCCTCGGTGAAGAGCGCCTTCCAGTTGCCGAGGTTGAGCACCGGCGGGAAGGGCTCGGCCGTCCAGGTGAAGGCGGGCACGAGGGAGACCAGCAGGAGCACCGCGTGCGGCAGCAGCAGGAGGGCGGCGAGCAGCCAGCCGAAGACGCCGGCCGAGAGGCGCGCCAGCGGGCTGCGCAACTGCCGGCGAGCCGGCGCGATGCCGCGCACGCCGGTGCCCACGGCGGCGATGCGGTCCACCCGCCGCATGGCGCCGAGCGCGAGGAGGGCGAGGAGGGCGAGCATCACCGTCTCCACCTGCGCGAGGGCCAGCTCGCCGTTGAGCTTGGAGGCGACGATCTGCGTGGTCATGACGCGGAAGCCGCCGCCGAAGAGATAGGGCGCGGAGAACGACGCGAGCGCCGTCATGAAGGTGAGGAGCGCCGCGCCCGCCAGTGCCGGCCGCAGCAGCGGCAGGGTGACGCGGAAGAGGGCGCGCGTCCGGCTCGCGCCGAGCGAGGCCGCGGCCTCCAGCAGCGCCGCGTCGAGCCGCGCGAGTCCGGCGCGGGTGAAGAGATAGAAGTAGACGTACATCGAGTAGGCGTGCACCAGGAGGATCGCGCCCGGCCCCGCCAGCCGCCATGGCGGTTGCGACAGATTGAGCAGCGACTGCACGGCCCGCGACGCGAAACCGCTCTCGCCGTAGAGGAAGAGGAAGGCGATCACGCCCACCAGCGGCGGCAGAGCGACCGGCAGCGCGACCACCGCGCCGAGGAGCCGCCGGCCGGGGAACTCGGTGCGCTCGAAGAGGAAGGCGAGCGGCACGCCGACCAGCGCCGCCAGGACGACCGACGCGGCGGAGATCCACAGGCTGCGCCAGAGGGCCAGCCACTCGTCCGTGCGTCCGAAAAACTCACCGAACCAACCGAGCGTCCACCGTCCCGGTCCGCCCAGCGCCTCGAGCAGCGTCATCAGCAGCGGATAGCCCACCAGCCACGCGAGAAGCGCGGCGATGGCCAGGGTGGGGAGGAGGGGTGGGCGCTTCACGGCTGTGTTAGGTACGGGTTGGCGATGTCAAGGTTGTGTAAATCCTGGGAGCGCCGGCGTTCTCGTCGGCCTTGCCTGTTCATTCACCTGTGCCGGCGAGACGCCGGCGCTCCCAGGAAAGACCCTAGGCTTCGGACCCTCCTCGTTTGGTACCACCCACACCTCTCCACCCACCATCGCCGCATCCGAGTCCGCCAGCACCTCCACCTCGCCGCCGGCCGCGAGGGTCACCTGGTAATAGGTCACCGGGCCGGCATAGCGCCGCTCGGTGACGCGGCCGGCCAAGGCTCGCGAATCACCGGCGGATGCGAACGTCAACGACTCGGGCCGCACGACGAGGTCCACCGTTTCGCCGGGGTTGGTCCCTGCGAGATCCGGAGAGAGCTCGGCCGGCCAGCGGACCTGATCCACCCGGACGGTGCCCTCCCCTTCGAGAACCGCAGACAGGACGCTCGCGCGGCCGACGAAGGTGGCGACGAAGCGCGTCGCCGGCCGCTCGAA
>DATBGJ010000414.1:0-1528 GCA_036558045.1 Thermoanaerobaculia bacterium | reverse complement strand
GGTTGTGCATTCTCATCGTCCGAACCTCAGTGGTAGTCCTCGTAATCGACTCCTTCGACATCTCTGTCGACGAACACGAAAGTCACCCGCCAATTGCCGCTCACGCTGACTGCCCACGTCCCCCGACGGTCCCCTTGAGCTGATGCAGGCGGAGCCCCGGCAGGTTCATGTCCCGCGGTTCCGTGGCCACATTCAAGCGGCCCTTGTGCCGGAACCCGCGGATCGCCACCTCACTACTGTAACCCGTACCTTCACGGGTTACAATCTCTAGCACGTATCGGCGCTTCTGATAGCGTTTTCCCGGACTGCCCTCGCCGGAGAGGACCAATATGCCGACGGACGAGCCGCCAGCCGCGGTGCCGGAGCAGATCTCTGACGATCCTGCCCTTCTGCCTTTTCTTCCTTTGCTCTATGTGGCCTGGGCCGATGGCAGCCTGGAGCCGGAGGAGCTGCGTCTCATCGGCGCCAGGCGGCTGGTTCCTCGAGCACGGCTACGTCGAGAGCGGCAAGGCGGTCGCCATCCGCGGCGTGGTCAACAAGCTCTGCCGCGAGCTGCGGCCCCAGGCCGTCGCGCTGGTGGACGGCTTCGGCGTGCCGTCAGCATGGCTGCCGGGAATCGCCCGCCTATAATCTCTCCTGCATGAACGCCAACCGCACCCTCCTCGATCTCTTCCTCGAGATCCAGAGGCTCGACCGCGTCCCGCGCGCCGGCTACGTGCTGCGCGGCGTCGACCAGCCGGAGAGCGTGACGGAGCATTCCTGGCACGTACTGTTCCTGGTGTGGACCCTGGCGCCGAAAATCGAGGGAATCGACGTCGGCCGCGCCATCGAGATCGCGCTGCTCCACGACCTCGCCGAGGTGCGCATCGGCGACCTGCCGCTCACCTGCTCGCGCTACTTTCCCGCCGGCGCCAAGAACGAGGCCGAGGCGGCGGCGCTCGCCGACATCCTGGCGCCGCTGCCGGAGCGGACCCTCCGCCTCTACGAGGAATACCAGCAAGGCGCGAGCCCCGAGGCGCGTCTCGTCAAGGCCTGCGACAAGCTCCAGCTCATGATCAAGGTGACGGTCTACCAGAGCTGGGGCACCGGCGCCCTCGCCGAATTCTGGGACAATCCCGCCAACTTCCCCGACGGCGGTTTTCCTCTCGTCCGCGAGCTGTTCGAAGAGCTGCGGGCGCGGCATTTGCAGCCGATCTCGTGGCATCAGGAGGTATGACGATGCCTGAGAAAGAAACCCTCGAGCGCGCGGAACAGGACAAACAGGAAGGCAAGTCCCCGAGCACGCAGGCGGGAGAGTTCGTGCATGAAGAGATCGAGCACATCCGCGAGGGCAAGCACGGCGCGCGATCCACCAAGCAGGCGATCGCCATCGGCCTTTCGAAGGCCCGGCGCGCCGGCGTGAAGCTGCCGCCGCCGGAGAAGGGGACGGCGTCCGAAGATACCCGCAAGCAGGCGGCGCGCGACGTCAAGAAGGGCCAGCGGGCGAAAAAGAGCGTCTCCAGCACGCGTTCACGAGCGGCGAAGAAGG
>DATBGJ010000413.1:0-1954 GCA_036558045.1 Thermoanaerobaculia bacterium | reverse complement strand
AAGCGACCGCTCTCCGACGCTCCATCTCCTTCGGCGCAGCCAGCTCTTTCATCTTCAGCTCTGCGTCATCGATATGGACAGTTGCAGGTTTTGGCATCGTCAGCCTTCCTCCTATGGTCCTCTCATCTCAATGATACCACTCGGCTCTCGGTGATGGCGGAGGGCCGGCTTAGCCTTCCAGCACCCCCCGCAGCCGCCCCGCCGCCGGCCCCACCGCGATCTCCCGGCCGTTGATCCGCGACACCGGCAGCACGCCGATGAGGCTGTTCATCAGCAGGACCTCGCTCGCCATGGCGAGGTCTTCCGGGGCGAGGGGCTCTTCGGCGAGAGCGCCCTTTTCGAGCAGGCGGCGGCGGACGGTGCCCGGCACGCAGCCGTCGAGCTTCGGGGGAGTCACGACGCCGTCGGGAAAGACCAGGGCGACGTTGGTGCGCGAGCCTTCGACGAGCCGGCCGCGCTCGTTGAGGAGCAAGGCCTCGAACGCTCCCTCGGCTTCGGCCTGGTGCAGCGCCAGACGGTTTCCCTGATAGGAGAGGCTCTTCAGCCCCGCGAGCGGACCGGCGGAGTTGATCCGTAGCTCGAGGAGGAGTTGCACCGCGACGCCCTCACGGTAGAGGTGCTCTTCCGGGGGATCGTGGGGAACCGTAGCGATCAATCGCGTTGGAATCGTGCGGCTGCCGCGCGTGACGTTGATCCGCATCCTGGCGACGGGCCGAGACGCGGCTTCGGAGACTTCGGCGATGGCGCGGCGGAGCGCGCGGCGGTCTTCCGGCAGCTCGATGCGGATCCTGCGCAGGCCGGCGAGCAGACGGTCGAGATGGGCTTCGACGTCGCGCGCCTTGCCTTCATCTACACGTAGAGTCTCGAAAAGTCCGTCGCCGAAGAGGAAGCCGGCGTCGTCCGGCGCAACGGCGACCTCGCCGCAAGGGACGATGCGGCCGTTCCAGTACCAGAGGCTCATGCCGTCTCCGCCGCGCCGAGGGCGGTGAGGAAGGCGCGCGCCTTGGCCGCGCTCTCGGCGAATTCGAGATCGGGGTGCGAATCGGCCACGATGCCGCAGCCGGCGTGGTAGGCGACGCGTCCGCGCGCCGCGGCGGCGGTGCGGATGGCCACCGCGAGGTCGAGATCGCCGCCGAGCGAGATCCAGCCGAGGGCTCCCATGGCCGGGCCGCGCCGCCGTTCCTCCTCGGCGGCGATCACCCTCATGGCCTGGATCTTCGGCGCGCCGGTGATCGAGGCCGGGGGAAACGTGGCGCGCAGCAGGTCGGCCGGGCTCGTCTCCGGGCGCAGGCGGCCGCGTACGGTCGAGACCGTGTGGTGGACGGTGGGCAGGCTCATCAGCTCGGCGTGGCTCGCCAACTGGACGCTGCCGGTCTCGCAGACGCGGCCGAGGTCGTTGCGCGCCACGTCCACGATCATGGTCAGCTCGGCGCGGTCCTTCTCGCTCTCCAGCAGCTCGCGGGCGAGGGCCTTGTCCTCGCGCGGATTGGCGCCGCGCGGCCGGGTGCCCTTGATCGGCCGCGTCTCGACCTCGCCGGATTTCGCCGTGAGGAAGACCTCGGGGGATATCGAGAGCACGGCCTTGCCGCGTCCGAGGTCCAGGAAGGCGCCGCGCTCGGCCGGGCTCGCGGCGCGCAGCCGGCGGTAGAGGGGCCACACGTTGCGGGCCGGGAGCCGCGTTTCCAATCGCCGGCAGAGGTTCATCTGATAGATCTCTCCGCTCGCGATGCGCTGGACGATCCGTTCCACCGCCGCCTCGAAGCCGCTGCGGCCCGGCCGGCTGATCACGCCGCCACGGCTGAGGCCCGCCGGCGGCACGTCCGCGACCGCACGCCGCCGCGCCGCGTTCAAGAGGCGCTCGGCCTCGATCACCGGGTTGGCTCCGCCCCAGGCGTCCGTCGCCTCCACCGTCCAGCTCCGGCCGTCCCAGCGCAGGCTGGAATCGTAGAGCCGC
>DATBGJ010000412.1:0-2679 GCA_036558045.1 Thermoanaerobaculia bacterium | reverse complement strand
GCAACGTCATATCCGGCGGACTCCAGAACCTCCACCGCCGCCTGCGCCGTCTCCGGATGAAAATAGTTGTTGAACGTGTCCGGCCAGAGGAGAATACGGCGGCCATGTAGGGCCGCCGCTACGTCCCGCTTCAGAAACCATTTCTTGAAGGGGATCGGCGCGAACGCGGGGAGCCGCCTCTCCGGCGCCGCGCCCGCGATCCATTTTGCGATATCGCGCAGCAGGGGAGCCTGCGTGAAGAAATTCGCGACACCCGGCGCATGCGAGGCCGCGCGCGCCCACCAGTAGATCAATCCGAAGGCGTAGGCGGAGCGCGGCCGCAGCCGGCCCTGGTAGTAATGCGAGAGGAACTCGGCCTTGTACGTCGCCATGTCCACGTCCACCGGGCACTCGCCCTTGCACCCCTTGCAGGAGAGGCAGAGGTCGAGCGCCTCCTTGACGTGTTCGTCGCGCCAGAGACCGCGCAGCGGCTCGCCCTCCAGCATCTCGAAGAGCAGCCGGGCGCGGCCGCGCGTCGAGTGCATCTCCTCGCGGGTGGCGCGGTAGCTCGGGCACATGGTGCCGCCGTGCATGCGGCGGCACTCGCCGACGCCGACGCAGCGCAGCCCGGCGCGCGCGAAGCTGCCCCGGTCGTCGCCGGGATAGCGGAAGTGCGTCCGCACCGCCGGCGGGTGGTAGGAGGTGCCGAGGCGCAGGTTCTCGACCGGGCTGTAGGCGTCCACGACCTTGCCGGGATTCATCCTGCCCTCCGGGTCCCAGATCGCCTTGAACTCGTGGAAGGCGCCCATCAGCTCGTCGCCGAACATCTTCGGCAGCAGCTCGGCCCGCGACTGACCGTCGCCGTGCTCGCCGGAGAGCGAGCCGCCGAAGCGCAGCACGAGGTCCGCGGCCTCGTCGAGAAAGGCGCGGAACTTGGCGATCCCCTCCGCCGTGACGAGATCGAAGTCGTTGCGGGTGTGCACGCACCCCTGCCCGAAGTGGCCGTAGAGGGAGCCACGATAGCCGAACTTGCGGTGGAGGCTCCGCAGCTCGCGCAGATAGCCGCCAAGCTTCTCCGGCGCCACGGCCGAGTCCTCCCAGCCTTCCCAGGTGTCCGGCTCGCCGGGCACCCGCGCCGTGGCGCCGAGGCCGGACTCGCGCACCGTCCACACGGTCTTCGCCTCCTTGGGATCGTCGAAGACCTTCATCGACGGCGCGTCCGGCTTCCCCCGCAGCGCCTCCAGCAGCCGGCGGGCGCGCTCGCCGGCCTCCGCGGGCGTCTCGCCGCCGAGCTCGATCAGCAGCCAGCCGCCTCCGTCGGGGAGGAGCTTGACGTTCTGCGGATGGAGGTCCTTCTTCTTCATGTCCTCCACCAGCACGTCGTCGATCCCCTCGAGGCCGATGGGTCCGTGCTCCAGGATCTCGGGAACGTGATCGGCGGCCTCGTAGGCGTCCGGGTAGCCGAGCACGACGAGGACGCGGTGCCGCGGGCTGGGCACCAGGCGGACGGTCGCTTCCAGGATGGTGACGCACGTCCCTTCCGAGCCCACCAGGGCGCGCGCCACGTGAAAGCCGTTCTCCAGCAGCAGCCACGGCAGGTTGTAGCCGGAGACGCGGCGCGGGATGTCCGGGAAGCGCGCGCGGATGAGCGGCGCGTAGCGATCGCGGAGGTCACGCAGCCGGCGGTAGATCTCGCCGCGCCGGCCGCCGGCGCGGGCGATGCGCTGCAGCTCCTCTTCGCTCGTGGCGCCGACGCGCAGCCGCAGGCCGTCGTAGGTGAGCACCTCCAGCTCCTCGACGTTGTCGTCCGTCTTGCCGGCCATCACCGAATGCACGCCGCAGGAGTTGTTGCCGATCATGCCGCCGAAGGTGCAGTGATTGTGCGTGGCCGGATCGGGCCCGAAGGTCAGGCCATGCTTCTCGGCCGCGTCGCGCAGGTCGTCGAGCACGAGGCCGGGCTCGACCCGCGCGCGCCTCGCCGCGGCGTCCAGCTCCACGATGCGGCGCAGGTGCTTGGTGAAGTCCATCACCACCGCCACGTTGCAGCACTGGCCGGCGAGGCTGGTGCCGCCGCCACGCGCCAGCACCGGCGCGCCGCGGCGCCGGCAGACCGCGACGGTCTCGACGACGTCCTCGATGGTGCGCGGCACGACGACGCCGATCGGCACCTGCCGGTAGTTCGACGCGTCGGTGGCGTAGAGGGCGCGGCTGCCGGCGTCGAAGCGCACCTCGCCGGCGATCGCCGCCCGCAGCTCGTCGGCGAGGTCCCGGCCATCCGCTTCAGCGATGTTTCGCGCGGCCCTCAGACCATCTCCTTGACCTTGTCCTCCAGGACGGTCAAGGCGATCTTGCCACGGTTCGGCGTTCCCTTGGCCAGCGATTCGGCGAGCTTGGTGGCCTGCCGGGCGGTGACCTTCGGCGGCGCCGGCGGCTCGAGAGGATCCACCACGGCCTCGACGAGGACCGGCCCGGGCTGCGCGAGCGCGTCGTCGAGCACGGCGCCGCAGAGGGCCGGATCGTCGACGGTGAATCCCGCGGCGCCGCAGGCCCGCGCGAAAGCGGCGAAATCGATGGGATGCAGCTCGCAGCCGTACTCGGGATTGCCGAGGAAGACCATCTGCTCCCACTTGATCTGGCCGAGCGAGTTGTTCTTGACGATGACGATCTTGATCGGCAGCTCGTACTTGACGGCGGTGGCGA
>DATBGJ010000411.1:0-1692 GCA_036558045.1 Thermoanaerobaculia bacterium | reverse complement strand
GCCGAGGCGCTCGTGGATCTTGGAGAACACCAGTTTGTCCGCAAGACCGAGCTGGAAACCGAGCAGCCCCGGCGGCTTCTGTCTCTTGAGACGCCAGGGGAGCGCTTCGCGTCCCTTGGCCACCGCCCAGGCGAAGATCTTCTGCTTGATCGGCGAACCCGCCGCCGCCCCTTCCTGCACCCGCGCGTAGACCTTCTCGTAGACCCGCGGCACCGAGACGAAGACGTGCGGCTTGACCTCCTGCATGTTCTGCGCGACCACCGCCACCGACTCGGCGTAGGCGATGGTGGCGCCCGCCAGGAAATAGATGTAGTCCACCGTGCGCTCGAAGGAGTGGGAGAGAGGTAGGAACGACAGGGCCGTGTCCGAGCTTTCGATCTTGATCAGCGGGCCGGCATCGGAGACGTTGGAGGCGATGTTGCGGTGGGTCAGCATCACGCCCTTGGGCGTGCCGGTGGTGCCGCTGGTGTAGATGAAGGTCGCGAGGTCCTCCGGGCGCACGGCGCGGGCTTTCGCCTCGAACGCCTCGGCGTCGTAGCCGGCTCCCTGCTCGAGCAGCGCGGCGAGCGTCGTCACCCGCGGATCGCTCGACTCTCCCTTGATGAGCACGAACTGGCGCACCTGCGGCAGCTCGCCGGCGTGGGAGAGGAGCCCGTCGAGGTGAGCGGTGGTCTCGGCGAAGACGATCTTGGCGCCGCAATCGTTGGCGATATAGGCGGCCTGGTCCGGCAGCAGGGTGGGATAGATCGGCACCAGCACGCCGCCCGAGCACAGGGTGGCGAAATCCACCGTCGGCCAGTGCGGACCGCTCTCCGACATCAGCGCCACGCGGTCCCCGGATTCGAGCCCCAGCCCCTGGAGGGCCTTCGCCAGCCGGCGGACCCGGTCCACCAGCTCCGCGGTGGACATCGGCTGGTAGGTGCCTCCCACCTTGGACAGGAGGCAGTCCGGCTTGTTGTAGCCCGCCACCTTCAGGAACAGCTCCGACAGGGTAGAGACCGACTCGGCCGCCATGAGCACCCTCCCGCTTGAGTAGGGGTGGGATTCTATCGTCCTCTTGTCGTTTTTGCAGGTCAGGCGCCGAGATAGGAAGGATCAGGGGTGAGGGCTACAATCCTCCCAGACGGCGGGCACGAGATCCGCATCCCTTGGAGCAGCCCGCCCGGGAAGTGGAGGACTTCGATGAGCACCCACGAGACAACGCACACCAACCGCCTCGCCGGCGAGAGCAGTCCCTACCTGCTGCTGCATCAGCACAACCCCGTCGACTGGTATCCCTGGGGCGAGGAGGCGATCGAGCGTGCCCGGCGCGAGGATCGTCCGATCTTCCTCTCGGTTGGCTATTCGACCTGCTACTGGTGCCACGTCATGGAGCGGGAGTCGTTCTCCTCGCCGGAGACGGCGGAGCTGATGAACCGCGAGTTCGTCAACGTCAAGCTGGACCGCGAGGAGCGGCCGGACCTCGACGAGATCTACATGACGGCCACCCAGATCCTCGCCGGCCAGGGCGGCTGGCCGAACTCGGTGTTCCTGACGCCGGGGCTCAAGCCGTTCTACGCCGGCACCTACTTCCCGCCGGAGGACCGCTACGGCCGGCCCGGCTTCCGCCGCGTCCTGCGGGATCTCGCCGCCGCGTGGCGCGAGCGCCGGAGCGACGTCGAGGAGCAGGCGGAGGAGATGGCGCGCGCGATG
>DATBGJ010000410.1:0-3389 GCA_036558045.1 Thermoanaerobaculia bacterium | reverse complement strand
TCGTTCGCCCAGGAGCGGCTGTGGTTCCTCGACCGGCTGCACGGCGGCAGCTCCTTCTACAACGGCGCCCTGAGGATCGACTTCGAGGGGGAGCTGTGCGTGCCCGCGCTGCAAGCGGTCGTGAGCGAGATCGTGCGCCGCCATGAGGTTCTGCGGACGGCCTTCCTGGAGGTGGGCGGCTTGCCCTTCCAGGTGCTCGCACCTGTGGCGCCGCTCCCCCTGGCCGTCGTCGACCTGGAGCGGCTGGACGAGCCGCGAAGCGGAGAGAGCCTCGCCCGGCTGGAGCGCGAGCAGGTTCGTAAACCCTTCGATCTGAGCGCCGCGCCCTTGCTGCGCGCTCTGCTGGTGCGCCGGACCGGGTGCCGCCATGCCCTGATTCTGACGACCCACCACATTGCCGCCGACCGTTTGTCGTCGCGCATCCTCGTGCATGAGGTACAGGCCCTCTATCGGGCGTTCGTCGCGGGCGGCAAGTCGCCGCTGCCGGAGCTGGCGCTCCAGTACTCCGATTTCGCGGTCTGGCAGCGCAGCGCGGTACGGGAAGGCGCCCTGGAGGCCGACCTGGCGTTTTGGACGCGGCAGCTCGCGGGCGCGCCGATGTTGCTGGAGCTGCCGGCGGACCGGCCGCGGCCGGCGGTGGAGAGCTTCCGTGGCGCCCGTGTGCGCCGCCCGCTGCCGCTCTCGTTGTGCCGTGGCTTGCGGAGTTTGGGACGGCGCCTGGGGGCCACCGAATTCATGACGCTCCTGGCCGCCTGGACGGCTGTGCTGCACCGCATTGGAGGGCAGGAAGACATCCTGGCAGGGACCTCCATCGACCACCGCAGCCGCGTGGAGCTGGAGAGCCTCATCGGCTTGTTCCTCAACACCGTGATCCTGCGAATCCGGCTCTCCGGTGAGCTCGCGATCGGCGGTCTGCTGGATCAGGCGCGGCAGACGGTGCTCGCGGCGCACGAGCACTGCGAGCTGCCGTTCGAGAAGCTGGTCGAGGCGCTGCAGCCGGAGCGGGCGCTGAGCGGCAATCCTCTGTTCCAAGTGGAGATCAACCTGCTGCCGGCGCCGGAGCGCCGGCTGGAGCTGCCCGGTCTCGCCGCGGAAGTGCGGGCGGTGGACCGCGCGACGGCGGTGTACGACCTAGTGCTGTTCGTCGAACAGGACGGCGAGGAGCGGGTCGCTTTCCTCGAGCTCAACACGGATCTCTTCGATCGCGCGACGGGGCTACGCCTGCTGGCGCATCTCGAGCGGCTGCTCGCAGGGATGGTCGAAGACCCCGACCGGCCGCTGTCGGCCCTGCCGCTCCTGGCCGATGCCGAGCGCCATCAGCTTCTCATCGAGGGGATGTCGGAGCCTCCTGGGCGCTGGCCGCAGGCAGGTCTGCAGCGGCTCTTCGAGGCGCAGGCTGCTCTGCGGCCGAATACCGTGGCCGCCACCCGTGGCGAGCGCGCGATCACCTACGGCGAGCTCAATCGGCAGGCCAACCGCCTGGCCTGGTGGCTGCGAGCCAAGGGAATAGGCCTGGAACGGCGTGTGGCGGTGCTGGGGGAGCGTGGTCTCGACCTCTTGGCCACGATTCTTGGTCTCGCCAAAGCCGGAGCGGTCTACGTGCCGCTCGAGCTCGGCAATCCGGACCTGCGGCTCGCGGCGATCCTCGCCGATTGCGAGCCGGTCCTGCTCATCACCCAGGCAGAGTTGGCCGGGCGCGCGTCGGCGCTCGCGGCCGGACTGGCAAGGCCGCCGCAGGTGCTGTGCTGGGATGAGGTCCCCGTGGGGCTCGGCCTGCCGGACCGGCGGGATCTGCAGACGCAACCGGAAAGCGATCCGCCCGCAGTCGCCGAGCCGCAGGCGCTGGCCAACGTGTTCTACACCTCGGGCTCGACCGGCATACCCAAAGGAGCAATGGTGGAGCACCAGGGGATGCTCAACCACCTGTGGGCGAAGGCGGAGCTTCTTGGGCTCGGCACCGGCAGCGTCGTGGCGCAGAACGCCTCCATGGGCTTCGACATCTCCGTCTGGCAGTTTCTGGCGGCGCTCCTGGCGGGCGGGCGAGTGGTCGTCTACGACGACGCCGCGGCGATGGACGCGGGCTCGTTGCTGGCGCGCGTGGAGGCCGACGGCGTCTCGGTGCTGGAGACGGTGCCGACGCTGCTCGACCTGATGCTCGCCGGGGCGCCGACGGAGGTGAGCCTGCCGCGGCTCGCGTGGCTGATCTCGAACGCCGAGACGCTGCCGGTTCCCCTCTGCCGCCGCTGGTGTGAGCGCTTCCCGCACGTGCCCCTGATCAACACCTACGGCGCGACCGAGTGCTCCGATGACGTGACTCATCAGGTGTTCCGCACCCCGCCGCCCGCGGACGCGCCGCGGGTCGGCGTGGGACGGGCGATCCCGGCCATGGGCGTCTTCGTCCTGGACCGCGAGCTGGCGCCGGTGCCCGTGGGAGTCCCGAGCCAGCTCGCCTTTCATGGCCTCGGCGTCGGCCGCGGCTATCTGGGCGATCCGGTCAAGACGGCAGGCGCGTTCGTGCCGGATCCATTCGCGGCTTGGCCGGGCAGCCGCCTCTACCTGACCGGAGACCTGGGGCGGCTCACCGCCATGGGGACGGTCGAGTTCCTCGGCCGCATCGACCGCCAGGTCAAGCTGCGCGGCCTGCGCGTCGAGCTGGGGGAGGTCGAGGAGGCGCTGTGCCGCCATCCCGCCGTGCGCGAGGGGGTGGTGGTGCTGCGCCGCGACGGCCCGGGCGAGGGGCGCCTCGTGGCTTACGCGGTCTACGAGCGCGGGAGCGAGCCGCCGCCGGCCGAGGAGTTGCGGGCCTTCCTGCGCGCGCGGCTGCCCGAGCACATGGTGCCTTCGGCCTTCGTGGCTCTCGCGGCCTTGCCGCTGACGCCCAACGGCAAGGTGGACCGGCGCGCCCTGCCGGCGCCCGCCGCCGAGCCGGAGGCGCCGGAGGCCGGCTTCGCCACCCCGCGCGGGCCGGTGGAGGAGATCGTCGCGGCGCTGTGGAGCGAGGTGCTCGGCCGCGAGCGGATCGGCGCTCACGACGACTTCTTCGAGCTGGGCGGGCACTCGCTGCTGGCGATGCAGGTGATGTCGCGGGTGCGCTCGGCGCTCGCGGTCGAGGTGCCGCTGCGGGCATTGTTCGAGAGCCCCACGCCGGCCGGCCTCGCCGCCGCGGTGGAGCGGGCGATGAAGGCGGGCGCAGCCGGCGAGGCACCGCCCGTCCTGCCGGTGGCGCGGACGGGGCCGCTGCCGGCGTCGTTCGCCCAACAGCGCCTGTGGTTCCTCGACCAGCTCGAGCCGGAGAGCCCAGCCTACAACCTGCTGCTGGCCGTGCGCTACCGCGGGCCGCTCGATCCGGCGCTGTTCGCGGCCAGCCTGGCCGAGGTGGTGCGGCGCCA
>DATBGJ010000409.1:0-6366 GCA_036558045.1 Thermoanaerobaculia bacterium | reverse complement strand
ATCGGCGGTACTCGCGTCATCGAGCGCAGCGGCCGCCGCATGGGTTACGTGCCGGTGTGGTCCTGCGCGGGAGTCGAGGTCGAGCAGACCTTGAGCGAAGCTTTCGCCGAGAAGCTCGCGGAGGCCGAGGCGCTGATTCTCGATCTCCGCGGCGGCTGGGGCGGCTGCGATTCGCGGCTCGTCGGACTCTTCGATCCCGCCGTGCCGGACCTCACGCGCATCGACCGCCAGGGAAAGAGCACGGTGTTCGCCTCGGCTTGGCGCAAGCCGCTCGTGGTGCTGATCGACGGCGGCTCGCGCAGCGGCAAGGAGGTGGTGGCCCGCGCCCTCCAGCGGCACCGCCGCGCGACGCTCGTCGGCGAGACCACGGGAAAAGCGGTGCTCGCCGGCCAGCCGCTCCTGCTCGCCGACGGTTCGCTGCTCTACCTGGCCGTGCACGACATCCGCGTGGACGGCGAACGGCTGGAAGGCGTTGGCGTGACACCGGACGTCGCGGTTCCCGCCGAGCTGCCTTACGCCGCGGGACGCGACCCGCAGCTCGAGCGGGCGCTCGACGCGGCGGTGGAGCGCCTCAAAGGCCGCTGAGAAACCGCTTCATCTCCTCCCACACCTCGCGGTGGCCGAGCAGATCGTTGTGTGCCGCGCCGCGCACGCGCACCCATCGCGCGGCGCCGCCCAGCACGGAGGCGATCTCCTCTCCCTGCTCCACCGGGATCAGATCGTCGTGCTCGCCGTGCACCACGAGAGCGGGAACGCGGATGCGCCGCGCGGCGGATCGTGAGTCGTAGCGCTCGCGGAGCATCATCTTCACGGCGAACGCCGGGAAGAGCTTGACCGCGACCTCCTCCAGAGTGGTCCACGCGGAGAGGGCGATCAGACCGCCCACCTCCTCCGCATGGCGATCCACCGTCGCGATGGCGAGAGCCGCGCCGAGCGACCAGCCGCAGACGACGAGCGGCCTTTGCGGGTGCGTCTGCCGCGCCCACGCCACGGCGGCGTCGCCGGTGGCGAGCAGCCCTTCCTCGGACGGCACGCCGGAGCCGCGGCCATAGCCGGGATAGTCCGACGCGAGCACCGCCACGCCGAGCCCGCCGAGCTGCTCGAAGAGACCCGACCGGCGCAGCGTCTCCAGGTTCTCGCCGTTGCCGTGGAAGAACAGCACGACCGGCGCCTCGTCCGGCAGCGCCGCAGGGGTGTACGCCCAGGCGTCAACCCGCTCGCCGGTCGCGAGACCGAGCCACACCTCCGCCAGTGGAGCCGGCGGCAGCGAGGGCACCGTCACCGGCGGCGCGGGATAGAGCATCTGGCGGGCGAAGGTTTCGATCATGCAGCAAACTTCGGATCTGGCTTTACCGATAAATCTCCCGCCGATGTCCAATCGCATGGACAACGAGGGTCCGTTCCGCTGCCAGGATTTCGTAGATGACCCGGTAGTCGCCGACTCGAAACTTGAACAACCCGGCGAGATGGCCTTCCAATGCCTGTGGCCGAACGGATTCGAAATTCTCCGCCAGCCACCGTAGACGCTTCAAGATGCGAGCGCCTACCGCCCGATCCAACCGTTCGAGCTCCTCGACTGCCGCCTCCAGCAGGTGAAGGCGAAGCATGCGTTAAGCCAAGCCGAGCCTGCGCTCGACCTCATCGAGCGTCTCGCCTCGTTCTCCCGCGGCGACCTCCCGCCGTTGGCGAAGCAGCCGCTCCCGCAGCGACTCGCGAAGCTCCAATCCCTGATCAGGATCTCCGAAGAGACCCACGATCTTCTCTTCGATGAGATCCTCCATCATCTCCCGCAGCTCGCTGGTGGTCATCTCGGCAACTGTTTTTTCCATGCTCTTCTCCACGCGACGCCGGCCTACTGATCATACTCTCTCAGAACTCTGTGCTCGAACCCCCACCGCCAAATTCGCCCCCGCCGCCCGCATAGCGAGGCTCTTCCTGGATCGTCCGCGCCGCTGGGGTAAGCGACGCCGCGGCGGCGCCGATCTCCAGCAACCGCTGCCGCGCGAGGTCCTCGAACAGCGGCTCGGCGGTGAAGCCGGCGCGCTCCTTCTCCGGGCCGGAATCCAGATAGCGGCGCAGCGCCAAGACGCCGGCGACGAGCGCGATGCCCGAGCCGGCGAGCACGGCCCAGAGCGGCCTCAGATCCAGATCATCGCAGAGCACCACGAAGGAGGCCACGGCCGTGCCCAGGCCGAGGATCAGGAACAGGCGCCGGCGCGTGTGCATCGCGATCGCCAGAAAGACCAGAGGGACGAGCGCCGTCGCCACCGCCGAAAACAACCAAAGGGAGTCGCTTCCCGACGCAGGTCCCGGCGGCCTGGCGAAGTCGCCGATCTGCTCGATCAGGCCGTGCTCGAAGGAGCCGAGATGGACGGCCACGTAGAGGCCGACCAGGCTCACTGCGAGGACCGCCGTCCACGAGTCGCGGCGCGCGGGCGGCAGGCGCGCGGAATCCGCGAGCCGCAGGAGAAACGGCGCGGCCAGCAGCGGCAGCGAGATCCAGAGAACCCGCCCGGGGGGCAGGTGCGCCACGGCACCCAACAACGCCGCGGCGGCCGCTCCCGCGTAGATCGGATACCCCCAGCGCCATGCCGCGACGGCGAACACCAATGCCGCCTCGACGCAAAGAAGAGAGAAAGCCACGGCATCCGACTGATCGAAGATCTGAAAGCCGAACCAGCCGAGGCCGCCGAGCAGATACCCCAGCGCCACGAACGACGTGGCCGCTTCGGTGCCGCCCTGCGCGCGCTTGAGTCTGCCGACCTGGAATTCCGTCAGCACCGCCAGGATGAGGCCGTAGACGATCGCCGCCACCGCGAGCATCGTCTCCTTTGGGCCGCCGCCATCGAAAAACAACAGCCAGACGAAACCGAAGAGCGCGTTCGCCGCGAGCCCGGTGAACAGGAACAGCAGCACGCGGAAGACCGGACCCACGCGCACGCGGTCATCGGGAAAGCTCTTCTCGACGGCTTCCATCGCCGCGTCGTCGATGGCGCCCGCCTTCCGCCAGCAACGTGCGGCGCGGCGCACCGAGGCGTTGCGGTCGGCGAGAGCGGCGCCGGCTCTCACAGCGGTTCCTTCATCCGGCGCTGGGCCACGATCAGGCCGAAGATCAAAGCGGCTCCGGTCACGAAGAACCACAGGCAACCAAAGGTGAGCTCGTCGATGCCTTCGGCCACCAGCCGGCTCAGCGCGGAGTAACCCGCGACCACGCCGAAGGCGAAGAGCCCGAAGCGGCGCCGGCGATACGCTCCCACCGCCAGAGCCGTGCCGCAGACGAGGAGCGCCAGGGTATAGAAGATCCACACCTTGTGCTCCCCCCAACCCGAAGCCAGGCCGACGAGGATCAACAGCCAGCCCAGGTATATTGCGACGGGCTCGAAGCGGCTCTTCCGGTCGCTCTTCTTGAGGAAGAATCCCAGCGCGACGAACAGCACGCCGCAGCCGATGGCGTTCCAGCGCACGGGGTCCACCGATGCGTCCCACAATCCCCTGTGGACGACGGCCACGGAGACGCCCCGCCAGGCCGCGAAGGTCGAGAGGGCCAGCGAGAAGACGACGCGCGAGTCGAAGCGGAACGCGGCGAAGCCCGCCAGCAACGCCACGATGAGCAGGTGCCAGGGCCAGTTGGCGCCGAGCGGCGTGAATTCGACTTCGATGTAGGCGAGATCCGCCGCGGCCAGCAGCACGCCGAGCAGCAGCATGTAGTCGAACGCCAGGTTCGGCGACGGCACCTGCCGCCACGTGAACGGCGGCGCCACCCGCCACACCCACACCAAGGCCGCCGCGGCGGCGAGGCCGAGCACGATCGCGATGGCCGCCGGCCCGATGCGGTCGAGGTTCTCCTTGACCAGCAGGCCGACGCCGCCGGTGATCAGCAGCACGCCCGCGTAGAGCAGGGCCCGCAGCTCGCCGTGCGCCGAGACGAGCTCGCCGCGGGCCGCGCGCAGCAGCCGCGGCGCCTCCCGCGGCGGCAGGATGCCGGATTCGACCAGCTTCGGGACCGCGGCGGCGACGTCGGGATTCAATCCGCTCCTATTCCCCCCGGCTCAAGGCGATATGGGTGGCCGTGTCGGTGACGTGCAGGTAGTTGGCGACCTTGCCAGAGTCGTCGAAGCTCCAGAGGTTACCTTCGTTCTTGATCTCGTACTTCTTGCCGCTGGGCTTGTGCGTCGCGGCGACATGAATCAGCGCCATGACTTTGTTGCCGTTCTCGAGAAAGGTATGAGGATCGAAGGTGGTGAACTCGAGCGGCGCCAGCGACTCGAAGAAGGCGCCGATGTTGCCGCGGCCGCGGCGCGGCGACAGCCAGGGGACCTCCGGCGCCGCAGAATCGACGTCCCACTGCACGTCGTCGGCGAGCCGGTCGAGGATCGCCGGGATGTCGCCGCGTCCGAAGGCGGCGTAGATCTCCCTCACCGTATCGGTATGGCTCATGTTTCTCTCCTTGGTTCGTCGGTTCACCTGTCCTACGGCACCAGGGAGGCCATCGGATCATTCCTGTGCTTGATCGCGGGAGCCATCCTATCCCAGGACGCATATACTCGGCCGGGGAGGGCTCCGACATGTCCGACCAGGTCTGGTATCTGTTTCAGGACGGCACCCAGCAGGGACCGATGTCGATGGAGGCATTGCGCGCCCTGACCGATCAAGGGAAACTCAAGTCGGACGCGCTGGTCACCCGCGTCGGCATGACCGACTGGCTGCCGGCGCGTTCGGTTCCCGAGCTGTTCCCCAAGGAGGCCGGGGTGAGACCGCCGTTGCCGCCTGGAGTAGCCCGCCACGATCCACTCGCTTTCGGGCGCAGCCTCGCCGAGGGGTTGCGCCGCTCGGTGGGAGCGGACGACGTCGTCGAGTCCCTGCCCCACCTGCGCGGCGTGCGCTGGGTGCTGCAGGCCCTGCGGCGCGCCTTCACCGAGGGCGGGCTCGACGGCACGGACCGCATCGCCCGCCAGGCCGGCCACGCAGCCTTCATCGCCGCCACGATCGTGCTGGTCCTGGCCTTCCTCATCCTCGGCGTGCGCAGCGACAGCTTCCGCATCTTCTTCGCCGGCTTGCTGGCGCTGCCGGTCCTCGCCGTGATCCTGCACTACCTCGCCGTGCTCTTCCTGGACGCCGGCACCTCGCTGCTGCGCAAGTCGCCGAGCGAGCTCGCCTCGCCGGCCGTCCTCACCTTCGCCGCGCTGGCGTTTCTCGCCGGGGCGCTGTACTGCCTGGTCGTCGGTCTCTACAGGGTCATCGTCGGCGGACCCTTCCTCCAGTTCGGGTTCTACCTGGGAGGCTTCGCCGTGCTCCTCTACGCCTGCGCCGTGGCCCTCAACCCGGCGTCCGTCAACGTCACCGCCGGCGCGGACCTCTCCGCCGGCGAGGAGGCGCTCGGCATCGGCATGTTCCTCGTCAAGCTGCCGGTGCGCCTGGTGCCGTTCCTCTTCGGAGTGGGCTCCGTGGTGGGCCTCTTCACCGCTTTCTACCTGTTGTACCTCGTAGCCTCCCAGGAGCCCCTGTTCGTCGTCGAGATCGCGCACCAGATCGCCCACGGCATCCTGAGCGTGGCGCTCGTGCCGTTCCTCGCCTACCTGGGCTTCGCGCTCTCCTATCTCCTGGTGGACCTGCTGCGCGCCATCCTGCGGACGCCGCAGCGCGTCGATGCGTTGCGGGAGAACCTGCGCGGCGGCCGCTGATGTCACCGCGGCAAGTCGAGCTCCTCCGGCAGGAGCAATGAAGTCGGTCATGCCCGACAACGACGCAGCGCGGCGCCGGTTCCCTGCCGCGACGCTCGACGCACTCGACAAGGCGAAGATCCTCGGCGTCCGGGCTGGGACCGAGCATCGGTATACCGGGGTCTGGGTGGTGGTCGTGGAGCGGCGGGTGTTCGCGCGGTCCTGGAACGACAAGCCCACGGGCTGGTTCCGGGCGTTCCGCGCCCAGCCGCTGGGCAGCCTTCAGTTCGGCGGCGAGGAGGTCGAGGTGCGCGCGAAGCCGGTGCGGAGCGCGCGGTTGCGCGACGCGGTCACGGCCGCCTACGCGCGGAAGTACAACACCAAGGCGTCACAGAAGTGGGTGGACGGTTTCGCCGCGCTCGAGCGTTCCGTGAACACCGTCGAATTCACGCCGGCGTAATCCGTTTCTCCCCGAGCGCTTCAGCCTTGCCGGGCTTGGTTCAGGGCTTTCACGGCCTTGGCACGGCCCAGGCTCTCGGCCTCTTCGAGAGGAGTCGCGAAGTCGTCGATCCGCGTGCGCGCATCGAGGTCGGCTCCCTTGGCGGCCAGCAGCTCGATCGCCGCGGCGTCGTCCCGGGAAGCCGCGTAATGCAGCGGGGTCCAGTCGTTGAGGCCGCGCTGGTTGAGATCCGCACCCGCGCCGATG
>DATBGJ010000408.1:0-2994 GCA_036558045.1 Thermoanaerobaculia bacterium | reverse complement strand
GTAGTTATCGAGTTTGGAGAGGAGAGGTTTGGTCTGTAGGGGCGGCCCTGTGTGGCCGCCCTGATGTTTTTACCGATATGCTCGCCTCTCCTCTGCCTTCCCATGCGCCCCTACATCGAAAGCTTCCTGCCGCTCTTCGTGGCGATCAATCCGGCGGGCATCATTCCCATCTACCTGAGCGTCACGGAGAACCTTTCGCGGGCTGAGCGCCGGCGGCTGACCCTGCAGGCGATGGCCACGGCGGTGGGGATCTCGGTGCTCATCCTCTTCGCCGGCCAGCTCATCTTCTCGCTGCTCGGCATCACGGTGAACGACCTGCGGGTGGGCGGCGGGCTGATCCTGCTGGTGCTGAGCATCTCGAACCTGATCTTCGGCGACTTCCGGCGGCGGGACCCCACCGCTGGGGGTGGGGAAGATGTGGCGTCGGTCGGCGTCGTCCCGCTCGGCATTCCGCTGATCGTCGGGCCGGCCGCCATCACTTCCATCCTGGTCTCCCGCGAGGCCTACGGCTACCTGCCGACCCTGGTCTCGCTGGTGGTCAACATGGTGCTGGTCTTCCTCACCCTGGCCGCGAGCCCCTACGTCGGCCGCTTCGCCGGCCCCGCCGTCTCGCGGGCCATCGCCAAGGTGGCGAGCCTGTTCCTCGCCGCCATCTCCGTCTCCATGATCCGGGCAGGGATCCTGGGGATGCTCAGGATCAAAGTTCTTTGACGGGAGCCCCGATCGCCTGGCGGATGCGGGCGATCTGGCGCAGGTGGACGGTGTCGTGGCCGGCGAACATGCGGATCATCTTCTCGAGGCTCTCGTCGCCGCGCTCCGCATGGCGCGCGACCCGCTGCATGTCCGCTGGCGTCGCCGCCCGCAGCAGGCGCAGGTTGGCTTGTCGTAACCTGGCGAAGTCGTCCAGCGCCGTCGGGAGGTCGCTCTCCTGATAGTGGAGGCGCTCGGCCCAGATGTCCTGATCGTAGCCGGGCAGCTCGGGGCTGTCGTGGGTCAGCACCATGCGATAGCGGAAGCCGCCCACCAGCTCGGCGTCAGCCAGGTGCTGGACGACCTGCTTGACGGACCACTTGCCCGCGGCCTCGGGGGTTTTCTCCTGCTCCGGGGAGAGGCCGGAGACGGCCTTGCGCAGAGCAGCGGGCATGTCCGTAAGGACCTGGAAAGGATCACGAGGCCCCAGGGCGGCCATGAGGGCCGCCACGTAGGCTGCGGTCTGAGCGGCGGCGTCGGAGGCCGGGTTCTGCAGGGGCGACATGAATCTCTACTTCGCCGCCGTCTGCACCGCGAACGGCTCGCCGCGGTGCAGATAGGTGTACGGATTGAGCGCCGCCCCGGAGGGGGCGAAGATGCCGTAGTGAAGGTGGGTCGGGGACATCGCGGCGTTGCCGGAGTTGCCGACGTAGCCGATGATCTCGCCGGCTTCCACCCAGTCGCCGACCGCCTGCGGGCCGTACTCCTCCAGATGCGCGTAGTAGTGGCGGTAGCCGCCGGGGCCGGTGATCGTCACCACCTGGCCGCCGAGGCCGCGCATGCCCTTGATCTCGACGATGCCCTCGGTGACGCTGCGGATCGGCGTGTTGCGGGGAGCGAAGATGTCGATCCCCTTGTGCCGCCGGCCGCCGTAGCGGTAGGCGCCCCAGGTGTCTTCCAGTTGCGCGGCCACGACGCCGTCCACCGGGATCGGCAGCACGTGCGGCATGCGCTCTTGCATCAGGGTCAGGTAGCGGGTGTTGTAGCGGACGGCGGCTTCGTGGCAGCCGGTGAGGGAGAGAGCGGTCAGGATGGCAAAGAAGAGCCCGAGACTGCGGCGTCCAACCACGTTCACCTCCTGGAGTTTGGGGCCCTGACGAACCCGTTTCCTCTTCAGCAGACGGCGCCCGTCAACGACGAGCACCACCACACATTCACCGAGCACCGAGTTGGACTGCAAGCGAGCAGGAAAGGCGGCAGTATAACCGAATCGCTGAGTCCAACCAACTCAAGGGTCTTCGCGTTGGGTAGATTGTAGGCCAACTTATAGCAGAAAGTCTATAAAAGGGCGGAGTAAGATGCCGCGATGACGGCCCGCCGCGCAACGGTTTTCCTCCTCGGCCTTTTCCTTGCCGGCGTCCTTTCGGCGTCCCAGCCGGCCGAGCCACCGCGCCTGATCGTCGAGGCCCCGCCCGCTCTGGCCGCGACGGTCGCCCGCCTGCGCGCCGTTGATCCGGCGCAACTCCGGAGCGCCATGCGGCTGGTGGGGCTCACCCGGCCCGGGCCGCCCATCCGGGTGATCGTGGCGCCGGAGGGATCCGGGCCGGCGGTCCTCGTCCCGCCGTGGATCTCCGGCTACGCGCTGAGCGACCGGGGCCTGGTGGTGGTGATGCCGCAGCGGGTCCCCAACTATCCCGACTCCTCGCTCGAAGACCTCCTGCGCCACGAGGTGGCCCACGTGCTGATCTCGCGGGCGGCCGGCAACCGGCCCCTGCCGCGCTGGTTCCACGAGGGGATGGCGATGATCGCCGGCGGCTCCTGGGGGTTCGACGACCGCTCGCGGCTCACCCTTGCCCTGCTGGCGGACCGGCCGGTCTCGCTCGCCGAGCTGGAGGAGCGTTTCGCTGGCGGCCAGGGGGAGGTCAACCGCGCCTACGCCGTGGCGGGCGCTTTCGTGCGCGATCTCTTCGAACGCCACGGGGAGGCGGCGGCCCCGGCGATCCTCGCCGGCGTCGCCCGCGGCCTCTCGTTCGAGGATGCCTTCCGCGCCGCCACCGGCACCTCTCTCGCCGAGGCCGAGTCGTCCTTCTGGAGCCGGCAGACGTTGTGGTACCGCTGGGTCCCCATCCTCACCAGCTCCGTCACCTTGTGGCTGCTCGTCACGCTCCTCGCGCTGTGGGCGATCAAGCGCCGCCGCGCGCGCGACGCCGCCCTCCGGCGCGTCTGGGATGCCGAGGAGGAGAGGCTACGCCGGGCGGCGGCTGCCAGGATGGAGGACGGCAGCGACGAATGGGTGAACTGAGG
>DATBGJ010000407.1:0-1829 GCA_036558045.1 Thermoanaerobaculia bacterium | reverse complement strand
GAAGATCCTGATCGCCAACCGGGGCGAGATCGCGCTCCGCATCATCCAGGCCTGCAAAGAGCTGGGGATCCAGACCGTCGCCGTCTACTCGACCGCCGACCGCGACAGCCTGCACGTCACCTACGCGGACGAGGACGTCTGCATCGGTCCACCTCCCTCGAAGCAGAGCTACCTCAACATCTCGTCCATCATCTCGGCCGCCGAGATCACGGGCGCCGACGCCGTCCATCCCGGCTACGGCTTCCTGGCCGAGAACGCTCACTTCGCCGAAGTGCTCCAGGAGTGCAAGATCGGCTGGATCGGTCCCCGTCCCGAAGTCATCCGGCTGATGGGCGACAAAGCCAAGGCCCGGCAGACGGCGAAGGCCGCGGGCGTGCCCGTGCTCCCCGGCAGTGAAGAGCCGCTCCAGAGCGTAGAGGAGGCCGTCGCCCTGGCGGCGGAGGTCGGCTATCCCGTCATCCTCAAGGCCGCGGCCGGGGGCGGCGGCCGGGGTATGCGCATCGTCCAGGCCGAGGAGGAGCTCGCCGGCCAGCTCGCCGCTGCCCAGTCCGAGGCCGAGAAGGCCTTCGGCGACGGCTCGGTCTACATCGAGAAATACCTGGTCGAGCCGCGGCACATCGAGCTCCAGGTGTTCGGCGACCATCACGGCCGGGTGGTCCATCTCGGGGAGCGCGAGTGCTCCATCCAGCGCCGGCACCAGAAGCTGATCGAGGAGTCCCCCTCGCCGGCCCTCAGCGATGCGCTGCGCGCCGAGATGGGCGCCGCGGCGGTGCGGCTCTGCGAGGCGGTGGGCTACGAGAACGCCGGCACCATCGAGTTCCTGCTCGACAGCGACGGCCGTTTCTACTTCATGGAGATGAACACCCGCATCCAGGTCGAGCATCCGGTCACCGAGATGGTGACCGGCTTCGACCTGGTGAAGCTGCAGGTCCAGGTGGCGGCCGGCGAGCGCCTCGCCATCCCCGCCGGCTTGAAGCCGCGGGGGCACGCCATCGAGTGCCGCATCAACGCCGAGAACCCCGAGACCTTCGCGCCCAGCCCCGGCCCCCTGAAGACGTTCCACCTGCCGGGCGGGCCCGGCACGCGGGTGGACACGCACGGCTACGAGGACTACGTCATCCCGCCGCACTACGACTCCCTGGTGGCCAAGCTGATCGTGCATGACCGCAGCCGCGAGCAGGCCATCGGCCGCATGCGCCGGGCGCTCGACTTCTTCGTCGTCGAGGGCATCCAGACCTCGATCCCGCTGCACAAGCGCATCCTCCGCGATCCGGACTTCGCCGCCGGCCGTCTCTCGACGCGCTTCATGGAGCGCTTCCTGCAGCGGGAGGCGCGCGGCAACGCCGGGAAATGACGGCCCTCTACGCCATCGCCGACGCCGAGGCGCTGCATCCGCGACCCCTCCCCGGCGCGGTGGCGGCGATGGCCGAGGCGGGCGTGCGCTGGATCCAGGTGCGCGCCAAGAAGCTGTCGGGCGAGACCTGGTACCGGGCCATGGAAGGCTGCGTCCGGGCCCTCGAAGGCACCGGGGCCGAGCTGTGGGTGGACGACCGGGTGGACCTCGCGGCACTCTTTCCTGTGCGGGGGGTGCATCTGGGACAGGCCGACCTCCCGCCGGAGGCGGCGCGGCGCCTGTTGGGCGAGGGCGTGCGGATCGGCCTCTCGACGCACGACGACGCCCAGGTGGCGGCGGCGGACGCGGACCCCGCGGTGGACGTCATCGCCGTCGGACCGGTCTTCCCCACCACCGGCAAGGAGCGGCCGGACCCCGTCGTCGGGCTCTCCTTCGTCGCCCGGGCGCGCGCCCGCACGGCCAAGCGGCTGGTGGC